>NZ_MUYZ01000406.1:0-4515 GCF_003013775.1 Micromonospora sp. MH33 | reverse complement strand
ATCCTGCTGCTCTCCACCGCCGACACCGACCTGCTCGCCGCCCGCGCCAGCGGCGCCGACTACCGGCTGGCGAACCCCGCCCGGGTCGCCGCCGACGCCGTGCCCGCGCTGCTCGACGGCGTCGACCTGGCCGTCGTACGCCTGCTCGGCGGCCGGCAGGCGTGGCCGGACGGCCTCGCCGCGGTGCTCGACTCCGGCGTGCCGGCCGTCGTGCTCGGCGGCGAGGCGGTGCCCGACGCGGAGCTGATGGCGGCGTCCACGGTGGCCGCCGGGGTGGTCGTCGAGGTGCTCGCCTACCTGGTCGAGGGCGGCCCGGAGAACCTCGCCGAGCTGGCCCGGTTCCTCTCCGACACGGTGCTGCTCACCGGCGAGGGTTTCGCACCGCCCGCACCCACCCCGCCGCACGGGATCCTCGGCCCCGACCCGGCGCCCGACGGCCGGCCCGTGGTCGGCATCGTCTTCTACCGGGCGCACGCCCTGGCCGGGAACACCGGCTTCGTCGAGACCCTCGCCGACGCGGTCACCGCGGCCGGCGGGCAGCCGCTGCCGGTGTTCTGCGGCTCGCTGCGCGGGCTCGCCCCCGGCGCGGGCCCGCTCGAGGAGTTCGCGCGCTGCGACGCCCTCGTGGTGACGGTGCTCGCGGCCGGCGGGACGGTCGCCGCGGACGCCTCCGGCGGCGGCGATGAGGACGCCTGGGACGTCGGGGCCCTCGCCGCCCTGGACGTGCCGATCGTCCAGGCGCTCTGCCTCACCAGCGACCACGACCGGTGGGCGGCCAGCGACGCCGGGCTGTCCCCGTTGGATGCCGCCATGCAGGTGGCCATCCCCGAGTTCGACGGCCGGATCGTCACCGTGCCGTTCTCGTTCAAGCGGATCGACGCCGACGGCCTCTCCGTCTACCAGCCCGACCCGGAGCGTGCCGCCCGGGTCGCCGGCATCGCCGTCCGCCAGGCCCGGCTGCGGCACGTGCCGAACGCCGACAAGCGGCTGGCCGTCGTGCTCAGCTCGTACCCGACGAAGCACTCCCGGGTCGGCAACGCGGTCGGGCTGGACACCCCGGCCTCCGCGGTCCGGCTGCTCGCCGCCCTCGCCGAGGCCGGCTACCACCTGGGCGACGCTCCGGTGCCGGACGACGGGGACGCCCTGATCCACGCCCTGATCGCCGCCGGCGGGCACGACGTCGAGTGGCTCACCCCCGAACAGCTCGCCGCCGCGCAGGCGCGGGTGCCGGGGGAGACCTACCGGCGCTGGTTCGACGCGGTCCCCGCCCCGCTGCGGGACCGGATGCGGGAGCACTGGGGCGAGCCGCCCGGCCGGCTCTACACCGACGGCGGCGACCTCGTCCTGGCCGGGCTGCGCTTCGGCAACGTGGCGCTGCTCATCCAGCCGCCCCGCGGCTTCGGCGAGAACCCCGTGGCGATCTACCACGACCCGGACCTGCCGCCCAGCCACCACTACCTGGCCGCGTACCGCTGGCTGGCCGCGCCGGTCGACGACGGCGGCTTCGGCGCGGACGCCGTGGTCCACCTCGGCAAGCACGGCACGCTGGAATGGTTGCCCGGCAAGGGCCTCGGGCTGGCCGCCGACTGCGCCCCCGACGCGGTCCTCGGCGACCTGCCGCTGGTCTACCCGTTCATCGTCAACGATCCCGGCGAGGGCACCCAGGCCAAGCGCCGCGCGCACGCCGTGGTGGTCGACCACCTGGTGCCGCCGATGGCCCGCGCCGAGACGTACGGCGACCTGGCGAAGCTCGAACAGCTCCTCGACGAGTACGCCACCGTGCAGGCCCTCGACCCGGCCAAGGCGCCCACCGTGCGGCGGCAGATCTGGGAGCTGGTCCGCGCCGCCGAGCTGCACCACGACCTGCACCAGGCGGAGATGCCCGGCTCGGACGACTTCGACGACTTCGTGCTGCACCTCGACGGCTACCTCTGCGAGGTCAAGGACGTGCAGATCCGCGACGGCCTGCACGTGCTCGCCGAGGCGCCCGCCGGGGAGGCCCGGGTCAACCTGGTGCTCGCCGTGCTGCGCGCCCCGCAGGTCTGGGGCGGGGTCCGGGCGCTGCCCGGGCTGCGCCAGGCCCTCGCCGCCCACGCCGGCCTCGACGAGGCGGCGCTGCTCGCGGCGCCCGGCGCGCGCATCGCCGTGCCGGCGGCGCTCACCGAGGCCGTCGACGGGCCGGCCGCCACCGCCGCCGACGCCGTCGACCTGATCGAGTCCCTGGCCCGCCGGCTCGTGCTCGGCATGGAGACCCTCGGCTGGGACGACACCAGGGCCGGCGCGGTGGTCGAGGAGGTGGTCGGCGCGCCGGTGCCCGACGTCACCGAGGTGCTCCGCTTCGCCGCCCGCGAGGTGGTGCCCCGGCTGGAGCGCACCACCGACGAGATCGACCGGGTGCTCGGCGCGCTGGCCGGCCGGTTCGTGCCGCCCGGCCCGTCCGGCTCGCCCACCCGGGGGCTGGTCAACGTGCTTCCCACCGGGCGCAACTTCTACTCCGTCGACCCGAAGGCCATCCCCAGCCGCAACGCCTGGGACGTCGGGCTGGCCCTCGCCGACTCGCTGCTGGCCCGGCACCTCGCCGACACCGGGGCGTACCCGCGCTCGGTCGGGCTCACCGTCTGGGGCACCAGCGCCATGCGCACGCAGGGCGACGACATCGCCGAGGTGCTGGCGCTGCTCGGGGTCCGTCCCACGTGGGACGACCGGTCCCGCCGGGTCACCGGCGTCGAGGTGCTGTCCCTGGCCGAGCTGGGCCGCCCCCGGGTGGACGTCACGGTGCGCATCTCCGGCTTCTTCCGGGACGCCTTCCCGCACGTGGTGGCCCTCATCGACGACGCCGTCCGGCAGGTCGCCGCGCTCGACGAGCCGGCCGCCGAGAACTACGTGAAGGCGCACGTCGACGCGGACGTCGCCGAGCACGGCGACCCGCGCCGGGCCACCGCCCGCATCTTCGGCTCCAAACCCGGGGCGTACGGGGCCGGGCTGCTGCCGCTCATCGACGCCCGGAACTGGCGCACCGACGCCGACCTGGCCGAGGTGTACGCCGTCTGGGGCGGCTACGCGTACGGGCCGGGGCTGGACGGGCGGGAGGCGCGGGCCGACATGGAACGCTCCTTCGCCCGGATCGCCGTCGCCGTGAAGAACCAGGACACCCGCGAGCACGACATCGTCGACTCCGACGACTACTTCCAGTACCACGGCGGGATGGTGGCCATGGTCCGCCACCTCACCGGCGGCTCGCCGGCCGCGTACGTGGGCGACTCGGCCATGCCGCACGACGTGCGCACCCGCACCCTCGGGGAGGAGACCCGCCGGGTGTTCCGCGCCCGGGTGGTCAACCCGCGCTGGATCGCCGCCATGCGCCGGCACGGCTACAAGGGCGCCTTCGAGCTGGCCGCCACCGTGGACTACCTGTTCGGCTACGACGCCACCGCCGGGGTCGTCGACGACTGGATGTACGAGCGGCTCGCCGAGGCGTACCTCTTCGACCCGGAGACCCGGGAGTTCCTGGAGCGGTCCAACCCGTGGGCGCTGCGCGGCATCGCCGAGCGGCTGCTGGAGGCCGCCGACCGGGGGCTGTGGGCGGCACCCGAGCCGGCCACCCTCGACCGCCTGCACGAGACGTATCTGGCCAGCGAGGGCGACCTGGAGGACCGGCAGTGAACGCGAGGAGTGAGCCGGGTTTGCGAGCCCCGCAGTCGCGAACGAAGGAGTCGCAGTGAGCGCGAGGAGTGAGCCGGGTTTGCGAGCCCCGCAGTCGCGAACGAAGGAGTCGCAGTGAGTGGGTACCCGTTCAGTGCGGTGCTCGGGATGGACGAGATGCGCCTGGCCCTGCTGCTCAACGCGGTCAGCCCGGCCGTCGGCGGGGTGCTGGTCCGAGGCGAGAAGGGCACCGCCAAGTCCACCGCCGTCCGCGCCCTCGCCGGGCTGCTGCCCCCGGTCGACCGGGTCGCGGCCTGCCGCTTCGCCTGCGATCCGGCCGCGCCCGACCCGGGCTGCCCGGACGGGCCGCATCCGGCCGGGTCGGCGGCCGAGCGCCGTCCGGCCCGCCTGGTCGAGCTGCCGGTCGGCGCCGCCGAGGACCGGGTGGTCGGCTCGCTCGACCTGGAGAAGGCCCTCGCCGAGGGGGTACGCGCCTACGAGCCCGGCCTGCTCGCCGCGGCCCACCGCGGCGTGCTCTACGTCGACGAGGTCAACCTCCTCCACGACCACCTGGTCGACCTGCTGCTGGACGCCGCCGCGATGGGCCGCTGCCACGTCGAGCGGGAGGGCGTCTCGGTCAGCCACGCTGCCCGGTTCCTGCTGGTCGGCACCATGAACCCGGAGGAGGGGGAGCTGCGCCCGCAGCTGCTCGACCGGTTCGGGCTCACCGTCGAGGTGGCCGCCAGCCGCGATCCCGCCGTACGCGCCGAGGTGGTCCGCCGCCGGCTCGCCGCCGACGCCGACCCGGCCGGCTTCGCCGCCGGCTGGGCCGAGGCGGACGCCGAGGTGGCCCGCCGGGTGGCCGCCGCCCGG
>NZ_MUYZ01000405.1:0-4623 GCF_003013775.1 Micromonospora sp. MH33 | reverse complement strand
GGCGAGGTCGACCGGCCGGGCGGTGTCGGCGGCGGCCACGTGGTCGGCCCAGCGGCGGGCCTGCGCGGCGAGGGACTCCGGGCTGCGGGCGGAGAGCAGGACCGGCGCCAGGGGCGGCTGGGCGGCCGGTGCCGCCGGTTCGGGCTCCTCGGCCGCCGGGGGCTGCTCGATGATGACGTGGGCGTTGGTGCCGCTGATGCCGAACGACGACACGGCGGCCCGGCGCGGCCGGTCGCTCTCGGGCCAGGGCCGCGCCTCGGTCAGCAGCTCGACGGCCCCGGCCGTCCAGTCGATGTGCGGCGACGGCTCATCCACGTGCAACGTCCGCGGCAACACCCCGTACCGCATCGCCAGAACCATCTTGATGATCCCGGCCGCCCCCGCCGCCGCCTGCGTGTGACCCAGGTTCGACTTCACCGAACCCAACCACAACGGCGCCCCACCCGCCCGGTCCTGCCCATACGTCGCCAGCAACGCCTGCGCCTCGATCGGATCACCGAGGGTCGTGCCCGTCCCGTGCGCCTCCACCACGTCCACGTCGGACGGGGCGAGCCGCGCGTTGGCCAGGGCGTGCCGGATCACACGTTCCTGGCTCGGGCCGTTCGGCGTGGTCAGGCCGCTGCTCGCGCCGTCCTGGTTGACGGCGGTGCCCCGGATCACCGCGTGGATCCGCCGGCCGTCGCGCTGCGCGTCGGACAGCCGCTGCAGCAGCAGCACCCCGACGCCCTCCGCCCAGCCGGTGCCGTCGGCGGCGGCCGCGAACGACTTGCACCGCCCGTCCGCGGCGAGCCCCCGCTGCCGGGAGAAGTCGATGAACGTCCCGGGGGTGGCCATCACGGTCACGCCACCGGCCAGGGCCAGGTCGCAGTCGCGCTGGCGCAGCGCCTGCACCGCCAGGTGCACGGCCACCAGCGACGACGAGCAGGCCGTGTCGATGGTGACCGCCGGGCCTTCGAGCCCGTACGTGTACGCCACCCGGCCGGACACCACGCTGCCGGAGTTGCCGGTGCCGAGGTAGCCCTCCACGCCCTCGGGCAGGTCCAGCACCCGGGAGGCGTAGTCGTGGTACATCACCCCGGCGAACACCCCGGTCCGGCTGCCGCGCAGCCGTTGCGGAGCGAGGCCGGCGGACTCGAACGCCTCCCAGGCGCTCTCCAGCAGCAGGCGCTGCTGCGGGTCCATGGCGAGGGCCTCGCGGGGCGAGATGCCGAAGAAGCCCGGATCGAACTCGGTCGCCTCGTAGAGGAAACCGCCCTTGTCGGTGTACGAGGTGCCCGGGTTGTCCGGGTCGACGGAGAAGAGCCGCTCCAGGTCCCAGCCCCGGTCGGTCGGGAAGTCCCCCACCCCGTCCCGGCCCTCGGCGACCAGGTGCCACAGGTCGTCCGGGCCGCGTACGCCGCCCGGGTAGCGGCAGGCCATGCCCACGATGGCCATCGGCTCGCGGTCCTTCGCCTCCACCTCGCGCACGCGCCGCCGTGCCTCGCGCAGGTCGGCCGTGGCGCGCCGGAGGTAGTCGAGGAACTCTTCCTCAGTGGGCATCGGGCCACTCCGTATCGGGGTCAGAGGTCCGGGACATCCGCGGTCAGGCCGTTCCGAGCTCGTCGTCGAGGAGGTGGAACAGCTCCTCGGCGCTGGCGGAGCTGAGGTTGCCGTCGCCCGTGGCGGCGTCGGCGGGACCGCTGTCGGCGTACGTCCAGAGCGAGAGCAGCTCGCGCAGCCGGCCGGCGACGGCGGCGCGGTCGGCGTCGTCCGCGGCGATCGCCCGCATCGCGGTCTCCAGCTTGTTCAGCTCGCCGAGCACGGACAGCGCGGAGGTGGTCCGCTCGGCGAGCAGCGCGCCGCGCAGGTGCGCGACCATCGCCGCCGTGGTGGGCCGGTCGTAGATCAGGGTGGACGGCAGCCGCAGTCCGGTGGCGGCGGCGAGCCGGTTGCGGAACTCCACGGCGGTCAGCGAGTCGAAACCCAGCTCGACGAAGCCCCTGTCCTCGTCGATGTCCCGGATCGAGGGGTAGCCGAGGACCGCCGCCGCGTGGGTGCGGACCAGGTCGGACAGCACCCGGTCGCGCTCCGCTTCGGGCGTGGCGGCGAGGGTGTCGCGCAGCGCCGCCGCCGTGTCTCCGGCGGGGCTCTCGGCCGGGGCGGTGCCGGCGGGGCGGACCAGGCCGTGCAGCACCCGGGGCAGCGCCGGCCCGAGCCGGCCGAGCACCGCATGGTCCAGGCTCACCGGCGCGATCATCGGTTCGGCGTGGCGCAGCGCCTCGCTGTACAGCTCCATGCCCTCGTCCGGCCCGAGGGGACGGAAGCCGGCCCGGCTCATCCGCCGCTCGTCGACGTGGCCCTGCGGCCCGCCGGGCTCGTCCGGGTTGGCCCACGGCCCCCACGCCATGGAGCAGACGGTGAGCCCTCGCGCTCGGCGGTGGTGGGCGAGCCCGTCGAGGAAGGCGTTCGCGGCGGCGTGGTTGGCCTGGCCGGGACCGCCGAACAGCCCGGACGCGGAGGAGAAGAGCACGAACGCGGCGAGGTCCAGTTTCTCGGTCAGCTCGTGCAGGTGCCAGGCGGCGTCCACCTTCGGCCCGAGGACGGTGTCGAACCGGGCCGGGGTGAGCGCCGGCAGCACCCCGTCGTCGAGGATCCCGGCGGCGTGCACCACGCCGACCAGCGGCCGGTCCGCGGGGATCTCGTCGAGCAGCACGGCGAGAGCGGCCCGGTCGGTGACGTCGGCGGCGACGACCTGCGCGCTGGCGCCGAGCGCGGTCAGCTCGTCGACGAGGTCCGTCGCGCCGGGCGCGTCGGGGCCGCTGCGGCTGACCAGCAGCAGGCGGGGCACCCCGTGGCGGGTGACCAGGTGGCGGGCGACCAGCCGGCCGAGCGCGCCGGTGGCCCCGGTGACCAGGACGGTGCCGGCGGACAGCTTCGGCTCGGGCCGGTCCTGCGGCGGCGGGCCGAGCCGGACCAGCCGGGGCACCCGGAGCTGGCCGGCGCGGACGGCGAGCTGCGGCTCGCCGGTGCCCAGCGCCGCCGGCACCGCCACGACCGAGCGGGGGTCGTCGTCGAGGTCGAGCAGCACGAACCGGCCCGGGTTCTCCGACTGGGCGGAGCGGACCAGCCCCCACGCCGTGGCGGCCGGCAGGTCGGCGGGCTGTTCGCCGGGGTCGACGCAGACCGCGCCCCGGGTGACCACGACGAGCCGGGCCTCGGCCAGCGCCTCGCGGGTGAGCCAGTCCTGCGCCAGCGCCAGCGTCTCGTGGCTGACCAGGTGCGCGGCCCGTGCCGGGTCCGGCTCGTCGGCGCGCTGCCCCACGCAGGTGGCGACCACCGCGTCGGGCCGGGACGTCCCGCCGGTCACCGCCGCGACCAGCCCGTCCAGGTCCCGGTACGCCTCGACGCCCGGCCACTCGTCGGCGTCGCCGAGCACGGCGATCCGGGCGGTGCGCTGGGTACCCGGTTCGGGGGCGGTCCAGTCGAGCCGGTGCAGCGACCGGTTGGCCGCGCGGCGGGCCGCGTCGAGCTGGTCGGAGCTGATCGGCCGCAGGACGAGCGCGTCGAGGGAGGCGACCGGCACGCCGCCGGTGTCGGTGACGGTCGCCGCGACCGAGCCCTCGGTCGAGGTCAGCCGGACCCGCAGCTCGCGGGCCCGGGTGGGCCGGATCGCGACCCCCGTCCAGGAGAACGGCAGTCCCGGCTGCGCCTCGCCGGGGGACGCCGTGGCGGAGTCGGCGCGGCCGAGGACGCTGGCGCCGAGGGCGTGCAGGGCGGCGTCCAGCAACGCCGGGTGCACCGAGAACGGGCCGGCGGCCGCGTCGGCGTCGAGGGCCACCTCGGCCAGGATGTCGCCGCCGCTGCGCCAGGCGGCGCGCAGCGCCTGGAAGACGGGCCCGTAGTGGTAGCCCTGACCGGCGAGGTGCGGGTAGAGGGTGTCCAGCGCGATCGGCTCGGCGTCGGCGGGCGGCCAGGCGCTGCCCGCGGCCACGGTCACCGCCCGGGTGGGGGCGAGCAGGCCGGTGGCGTGCCGCTGCCACTGCCGGGTCGTCCCCGACCGTTCGCCGTCCTCGTCGGGGTGGGAGTGGACGGACACCGGCCGGCAGCCGTCGCCGTCCGCCGGGCCGACGCGGACCCGCAGATCGACGCCGCCGGTGGGCGGGACGACCAGCGGCGCCTCCAGGACCAGTTCCGCGACGTGGGCGGTGTCCACGCTCCGCCCGCTCCAGGACGCCAGTTCCACCAGGGCGGTGCCGGGCAGCAAAACGGTGCCGAGCACGGCGTGGTCGGCCAGCCACGGGTGGGTGGCCAACGAGATTCGCCCGGTGAACAGCAGGCCCTCGTCGCCGGGCAGGTCGGCCACGGCGTTGAGCAGCGGGTGGTCCACGGCGTCGAGGCCGGCCGACGGCAGCGCGGCCCGGTTCGGGCCGCCCCGCGACAGCCAGTACCGGTCCCGCCCGAACGGGTAGGTGGGCAGGTCGACGGTCGGGGTGGGCGCCAGGACCTTGGTCAGGTCGACGGGCAGGCCGAGGGTGTGGGCGGTCGCGAGGCTGGTCAGCAGGCGGGCCGGGTCGTCCTCACCCCGGCGCAGCGTGCCCAGGGTGTGCCCGGCCGTGCCGGTGTCATCCAGGATCGCCGCGACCG
>NZ_MUYZ01000404.1:0-4625 GCF_003013775.1 Micromonospora sp. MH33 | reverse complement strand
TCGGTGCTGATCGGGCTGCTCGCGGTCTGCGTGGCCGCGCTGATCGCGCTGCGGACCGGTCGGGCGACGGACTTCTTCCTGGTGCAGCTGGTCTCCAACGCAGCGAGCGGGCTGGCCTGGATGGTGAGCATCGTGGTGCGCTGGCCGCTGCTGGGCGTGCTGGTCGGCGCGGTGCTCGGCCAGCGGGGCCGGTGGCGGCGCGACCCGGCGCTGCTGCGCGCGTACGCGCGGGGCAGTTGGGTCTGGGTGGCGACCTACCTGCTGCGGCTGGCGGTGTTCGTCCCGCTGTGGCTCGGCGGGCAGGTGGTCGCGCTGGTGGTGGCCCGGGTGGCGCTGACCTGGCCGCTGGTGGCGGCGGCGCTGGCGGTGAGCTGGCTGGTGATCCGGCGGTCGCTGCCGGCGGGTCACCCGGGGTTGCGGCACCCGGTCGTGCTGTCCGAACGGGACGACGTGCCGGCAAAGTAAAAGAGAGGCCGCCACGGGGGGAGCGGCCTCTCCGGTGAAGAACGTTACTCCGTCCCCGGCTCTCGCGTGATCCCGTGGAGCGCCGATTTTCGCGGGCTTTTTCGCGGCAAGTTCGTCTCCGGGCGGTTGGGTGGGCCGGTCCGTCCGCTGCGTCGGCCGGACGGCCGGCCCACCCGGCCTGACCGTGGGGAATCAGGCCGTCCGCCGACCGGGCCGCTCCGTTCCCCCTTCGGCCCGGGTCGGCCTCCTCCGCGGGCGGGCCAGGCCCGCCCGCGGAGGAGTGGTCACCTCACCCCGCCGGGAAGTAGGTGCCGTAGTCGGCGTACGCCATGGCGACGTCGGCCTGGGCCCAGAACCGGTGGTAGTTGAAGACCGGCTCCGCGCCGCCGTTGAGGTACGCCTGCACCTTCGGCCAGTCCGGGTCGTTCTTGTAGAACGAGCGGATGTCCAGGAAGCTCTTGCCGGCGGCGATCGCGTCGCCGTTGGGCATCTTCCCGGTCCAGCCGGAGGGGATGTAGAGGCCCTGGCCGTCGGCCGCGTTGTAGACGTCGTCGAAGCGCTTGTAGTCGCCGCGCTTCTCCGGCATCGAGACGCCCTTGGTGTCGGCGGCGGCCGACAGCGCGTCCAGCAGGCCCTTGGCGGTGGTCTTGGCCGCGGCGTTGCCGGACTTGGCCGCGTACGCGATGAGGGTCCGGGCGTAGGCGGCGGCGACGCCGACGTCCTGGCCCTTGACCGTCACCTCGACGTGCAGGTTGGTGTTGGGCTGCGGGCTCGTCGGGTTCCAGTTGGCGGGCTGGCCGGTCCACTTCATGTCCGAGGGGATCGACCAGTTGGTGCCCACCGTGGTGTTGGCGATCGCCCACGGCACCCACTTGTCCAGCAGCGCCTTGGCCTTGGCGTTGCCGGTCTGCAGGTACAGCTCGGCGATCCGCTGCATCGACCAGGCCTGCATGCCGAACCACTGGTTGGACGGCGGGTCGTTGTAGACCGGGTCGACGTCGTAGAACATGCCGTAGAAGGTGGCGGTGCCGGCCGGCGGCTGGGCGTAGCTGCCGTCCCAGCTGTTGGTGGCGCCACCGGCGATGCCGCCCTCGGCGGACTGGAGCCAGGTGTAGAACTCCAGCTGCCGGTCGAAGCTCTTCTGCCAGTCGGAGACCGCGGTCGACGACTTGGGCTTGAGCTCCGGCACGTTGGTGAGCGCCCAGGCCGCGAGCGGGTTCTGGTAGCCGAAGTGGTTGTGGCTGGAGCCGATCCGCCACGACCAGTTCTGCGACGTGTCGTACGCGCCGCCCCAGGCGTAGTACCAGGAGAGCAGGTAGTGCGCCGAGTCGCGGCCGCTGCCGGCCGGGCAGGTGGACGCGCCGACGCAGTTGCCGATCTTCTTGAAGTACTTGTCGAACAGCGCGTAGCGCAGGTAGTCGCCCATCTTGGCGGCCTTGGCCACGGTGGCCGCGACGTCGGCCTCCTTGCCCTGGGCCTTGGCCCAGGTCAGCGCCCAGTACGCGGCCTGCACGGCGCGGGCGTCGGCGTCCGGGGCGTTGGTGTACTTCCACTGCTTGGCGGGGGCGTTGGACTCCTTGACGAACAGGTCGAGGTAGCCGTACTGGCCGCCGTGCTTGAAGGTGTCGCAGGACGGCTGCGGCACGGTCTCCCAGACCGACTCCTGGGTGCCGCGCTGGAAGGTGTTGATGTAGGCGGGGCGGGTGGTGCCGTCGCCGCAGTGGCCGTAGCCGTAGGTGTTGTCGACGTCGAGCAGCCAGTGCATGCCGTAGATGTCGCCGGTGCCGTAGGTGGACTGGAGTTCGGAGCGGAGCGGGTCCTGGCCGACCGGGACGTTCGGCTCCAGCGCCGACGGGTACTGGCTGGGCAGGTTGTGCTCGGCGGCGTACTGGGGGGTGCCCGGGGCGCCGGCGGTGGGCTGGTCGGCGTGCGACGGGATGATGTACTTCTCCATCACGGTCCACGCGTTGTTGAACGGGGCCCAGTTCTGGGTGACCCGGCCGTACTGCGCCTCCAGCCAGAGCCAGAAGCTGAACGCCTCCGAGGTGGTCTCGTGGCCGTGGTCGGGCGCCTCGACGATGAGCGTCTCGACGGAGTGGTACGGCACGCCCTCGGGGCTGAAGTAGCCCGAGTTCTTGATCTTGCCGTACTGGTCGAGGAACTTCTTGATGTACGCGTTGTCCCCGCCCGGGGTGTCGTTGTCGATCTCGGTGGCGGTGACCACGACGGGGGCGAAGCCGGGGGCCGAGGCGGTGATCGTGGCGGTGCCGCCGGTGGTGTCGGCGTCCTCCGCGGCCGCGACGGTGGCGCTGACACCGGTGTTCCAGTTGCTCGGGGTCAGGGTCAGCGTCGAGGGCGACACGGTCACGTCGCTGTCGCCGGCGACGGCGAGGGTCACCGGGACGTTGGCGGTCGGGGCGGCGCTGAGGGTGAACTTCACCGGCGAGGTGCCGCCCTCGTTGACGCTCACGGCCGACGGGGTGGCCACCAGCACCGGGCCGGAGGCCGGGTTGACGGTGAACGACTTCTCGGCCACCCCGATGCCGTTGGCGTTGTCGTATGCCTTGGCCTGCACGGTGTAGCTGCCGGCCGGCAGGTCCTCCAGCGTGTAGCCGTAGGGGGCGCTGGTGTCGGTGTTGACGAGCAGGCCGTTGCGGTAGAACTCGACCTTGCTGATCGTGCCGTCCGGGTCGCTGGCGGTGGCCGTCAGCGGCACGTCGGCGGGCGCCTCGAAGGGCCCGGCCGGCACACCGAGCGAGACCGTCGGCGGCTGGTTGGCCGGGGTGCCGTTGCAGGTGACGCCGTTGAGGGTGAACGCGGTCGGCTTCGGGTTGCTGCCCGAGTAGGCGCCGTTGAAGCCGATGGTGGTGGAGGCGCCCGTGCCGAGGCTGCCGTTCCACGACTCGTTGGTGGCGGTCACCTCGCTGCCGGACTGGCTCCACTTGGCCGACCAGCCCTGGGTCAGCTTCTGCGTGCTGTTCGGGAAGGCGAACTTGAGCGTCCAGTTGGTGAGCGCGTCGCCCAGGTTCTTGATGGTCACGTTGGCGGTGAAGCCCGTGCCCCAGTCGTTCGTCGCGTAGGTCACGTCGCAGGCGGGGGCGGCTTGCGCGGCGCCGGCCGGCAGGGCCACCCCGCCGATGGCGAGGGCGGTGGCGGCGAGCATCGCCGTCCGGCGACGTCTGGCCATGAGTCTCATGTGCGCGGTGTCTCCTCGGACCGGGCCGGGACGCGGAGCCCCGGCGGGGCGCCTCCACGCGTCGACGGAACGTACGCGGGGGGACGGAGGCGCCCGGAAAGGTGGTCGACCCGGCCGTGCCGGGGGGATCGGGGCGCCGCACCGGTGCTACCGGGTGCCCTCGGCGGCCCTCGCTCACGCGAGCTGGCTCCGCGTCGCGGTTGAGAGTGTGCCATGGAAGCGCTCCCACCACAATGGGCAGGGCAGACACGCACGCCAATGTTTCGATCTCGTTCAGGGGGTTTCACAAACCCGTGACGGGCGTTACAGTCGCAAGCATCGCCGATGGGAGCGCTTCCATCGACGGGGATGCAAGTACAAGATCGCCGGGGACCTCGCGTGCCCGGTGCGCCAGCCCCAGCGGCTGACGGCGGGCCAGCCCGGACGCCGCCGTCAGCCATCACCCACCGACATGGAGGGAGGTGGAACCAGAGCCACTCGCGTGGCCCGGCTCCCGCGCGACACGCACGACCGGACGCCAATTCCACTCGTGCGTGTGTGCATCACAGGTGGGGACGGGGGTTGCCCTCCCCCGTCCCCACACTAAACCCCCGTTGTCGACGGGAAAAGAGGCCGACGGGACAGGCGCGACGCGCCGCCCGGACGGCCTCCTTCGCTATCTGCCCCACCCTCGCCGCTCGCCTCCACCCCCCGAGCGACACCCGCCCACCCACACCTCCGGCCGCCCGGCGGCCGGTCCGCGCCCCTGCCGCGGTCCGCCCTCGGGACGCGGCCGGCCGGGCCTGGCCTATGCTGGGAGCGCTCCCAGCCCCCAGGGCGGCCAATCACTCCGAGGAGAACGCCCATGTCGCTACTCACCAGACGGCGCCTGCTCCGCCGTGCCGCCCTCTCCGCGACCGCCGCCGGCGCGGCCCGGACCGGGCTGGTCGGCGCCGCCGCGGCCGGGACCGCCGCGTCCGCCACC
>NZ_MUYZ01000403.1:0-4746 GCF_003013775.1 Micromonospora sp. MH33 | reverse complement strand
ATCCGGCGGGCCGCGCCGCCCGAGAGCACCACCGCCGCGTACGCCGTCACGCGGCAACCGTAACCGCGGGTGGCGCCGCGGTGCGGGTGCCCGGGGGCGCGGGGCAGGATGGCGGCATGGGACGGGCGACTGATCGGCGCGGCGTGCTCCGGATCGACCTCGACGGGGCGGCCGACGGGCGGGCGCGGCTGCGCCGGCAGGACACCATGGTCGTGGAGGAGCCGCTGGAGATCCGGGTCGGCCCGGCGGGGCCCGGCCGGCGCAGGCCGCTCGCCGTGACCATGCGCACCCCCGGCGACGACCTGGACCTGGCGATCGGCTTCCTGCTCACCGAGGGGCTGATCCGGTCGGCCGACGACGTGCGCACCGCGCAGCTCTGCGCCGGGGCGGAGACCCCGAACACCTACAACGTGGTCGACGTGGCCCTGGCGCCCGGCGTGCCGGAGCCGGTCACCGACCCGGCCCGCAACTTCTACACCACCAGCTCGTGCGGGGTCTGCGGCAAGGCGAGCATCGACTCCGTCCGGACCCGCTCGCGGTTCGCGGTGGGTGAGGACCCGCTCGCGGTGACCGCCGAGCTGCTGGCCGCGCTGCCCGACCGGCTGCGCGCGGCCCAGCGGACCTTCGACCGCACCGGCGGCCTGCACGCGGCCGGCCTCTTCACCGCCGACGGCGAGCTGGTGGTGTCGCGCGAGGACGTCGGCCGGCACAACGCGGTGGACAAGGTGGTCGGCTGGGCGGTCCGGGAAGGCCGGCTCCCGCTCGCCGGGCACCTGCTGCTCGTGTCGGGCCGGGCCAGCTTCGAGCTGACCCAGAAGGCGTGGATGGCCGGCGTGCCGCTGCTGGCCGCGGTCTCCGCGCCCAGCACGCTCGCGGCCGACCTGGCCGAGGAGGCCGGGATGACGCTGGTCGGCTTCCTCCGCGGCGGGACCATGAACGTCTACACCGGGGCGCAGCGCGTGCCCGGGTGATCCGGTCACCGGCGGGGACGACGCTTGCGGTGGCGCAGCACCGGGCCGGCGGTCGCCGGCCAGCCGTCCAGCTCGGCAGGGGACAGCCCGCGGCGGAGCGCGTCGTCGAGGAGCACGGCCAGCGAGTAGCCGGGGTGCGCGGCGAGCACCCGTTCCAGGGCGACGGCGGCCACCGCGCCGTGGCCGGCCCGCCAGGCGGCGAAGGCCAGCAGGCTGCCCGGGGCGGCGATCAGCTCCGGCTCGGCCCGGCGCAGCACGTCGGTCCAGAGGCTGATGTCGGCGTCCCGGCCGTCGGTGCGGGACCAGGCGTGGTCGCGTACGGGGAGGTGGGTGAGAAGCACGGTCAGCCAGGCCACCTCGTCGTCGCCGAGCCGCTCACCGCGCCGGTGCCGGCGGAACGCGGTGCGCACCGCCGCCACCCCGGCCGAGCGGACCGAGGGGCCCGTGGTCAGCTCCGTCCCGGCCGCCTCACCGGCCAGCCCGGCCAGTCTGCGGTGGGCCCGGGCGGTGGCCCGGCGCATGGCCACCCGGACCGGCCCGCCGAGCGGGGACACCTGCGCGGCCAGCGCGGCGCGGTCGGGCAGCGCGACCTGACCGGCGAAGACGGCCGCCGCGCTGACCTCGCTGGCCGCCGGGTCGTAGGGGGTGCCCTCGGGCGGGCAGCAGGCCGGATCGGCGCAGAGGTAGGACCACCAGCGCCCGTCGGTGACCCGGAGCGCGTCGAGGACGAGCAGACCGGTCTGGTCCAGTGCCTCGCCGACCGCGTCCACCGCGGCCGTGACCCGGGCGGCCGGACCGTAGCCGATCACGGTGGCGGCGTCGGTGCCCTGCCGGGCGACCACCTCGGCCAGGTGCCGGGCGGCCGGACGCGGGTCGGTGCCCGGCTCGGGCAGGTCACCCCGGGCGGCGAAGACGACCCGCCGGCTGCGCACCGCCACCACCACGACGCTGTCGGCGGGATGGAAGCCGAGCAGGTACGGCACGGCGGCGACGAGGTCGGCGGGCGAGCGGACGGCGAGGCGGGGACGCTCGGTGGAGTTCATGCCGGGAGCGTGCGGCGGACCGGTGCCGGCGCGACAGGCCCTGTGGACGACACGCAGGTTGTCCACAGATACGCAGAGTATCGGCCCAGGTCGGCGAGGAACGGCACGCTCCGGAGCCGGCCACGGCCCGCGCGGGCTCCGCGGACCGGCTACCTTGCGCTCATGGACCTGGCGTACCTGCGGGCACACCCGGAGCACCTGCCGACCTTCCTGACCCACCAACGGATCCGGGAGACGCCGGTCTCCGGCGGGGACAGCTGCGCCGCGTCCCGGCTCACCCTGGACGACGGGCACTCGGTCTTCGCCAAGACCTGGCCGGAGCACACGGAGCGGGCCGTGCCCGAGGGCTTCTTCGCCGCCGAGGCGGCCGGGCTGCGCTGGCTGCGCGAGGCGGGCACGGTCGCCGTGCCGGAGGTGGTGGTGGCGCTGCCGGAGCTGCTGGCGCTCGACTGGGTCGAGCCGCACGAGCCGACGCCGGAGGCGGCCGAGCTGTTCGGCCGCGAGCTGGCCGGGCTGCACCGGGCCGGGGCGCCCGCCTTCGGCGCCGAGTGGCCGGGGTTCATCGGCCTGCTGCCGCAGGACAACACCCCCGACCCGGGCCCGTGGTCGGAGTGGTTCGCCCAGCGGCGGCTCCTGCCGTACCTGCGGATGTCGGTCGACAACGGCGCGCTCACCAGCGCGGAGGCCGGCCCGGTCGAGGAACTGCTCGACCGGATCGCCGAGTTCGGCGGCGACGAGCCGCCGGCCCGGATCCACGGCGACCTCTGGCCCGGCAACCTGCTCTGGGGCGCCGACGACCGGGTCTGGCTGGTCGACCCCGCCGCGCACGGCGGCCACCGGGAGACCGACCTGGCCCAGCTCGCCCTGTTCGGCGGACCGCCGCACCTCGACCGGATCACGGCCGCCTACCGGGAGGCGTGGCCGCTGGCCGACGGCTGGCGGGAACGGGTGCCGCTGCACCAGCTCCACCTGCTGCTGGTGCACACCGCGCTGTTCGGCGCGGCGTACCGGGCGGCCGTGGACTCCGCCGCCCGCGCCGCGCTGCGCGGCACCGGACGCGCTACGGTCGACGGGTGACCGCGGCGCCGATGACGACCGACGGGGCCCTTGTCGACCGGTACGGCCGGGTCGCCCGGGACCTCCGGGTCTCGCTGACCGACAAGTGCAACCTGCGCTGCACCTACTGCATGCCGGCGGAAGGGCTGCCCTGGCTGGCCGGGCCGCAGCTGCTCGACGACGACGAGATCGTCCGGCTGATCCGGGTGGCGGTGCACCGGCTCGGCGTCACCGAGGTCCGCTTCACCGGCGGCGAGCCGCTGATCCGACCCGGCCTGGCCCGCATCCTGTCGGCGGTGGCCGCGTTGGAGCCCCGCCCGCGCATCTCGCTGACCACCAACGGCATCGGCCTGGACCGCCTCGCGCCCACCCTGCGCGCCGCCGGGCTGGACCGGGTCAACGTCTCGCTGGACACCCTGGACCGGTCCCGGTTCGCGGAGCTGACCCGGCGGGACCGGCACGCCGACGTGCTGGCCGGGTTGGCCGGCGCGGCGGCGGCCGGGCTGACCCCGGTGAAGATCAACGCGGTGCTGATGCGCGGGGTAAACGACGACGAGGCGCCCGCGCTGCTCCGGTTCGCCCTGGCCCACGGCTACGAGCTGCGGTTCATCGAGCAGATGCCGCTGGACGCCCAGCACGGCTGGGACCGGTCGACCATGGTCACCGCCGAGGAGATCCTCGCCGCCCTGCGCGCCGAGTTCGCGTTGACCGCCGACCCCGGCGAGCGGGGCGCGGCCCCGGCCGAGACCTGGCTGGTGGACGGCGGGCCGGCCCGGGTCGGGGTGATCGCGAGCGTGACCCGGCCGTTCTGCGGCGACTGCGACCGGACCCGGCTCACCGCCGACGGTCAGGTCCGCAACTGCCTCTTCGCCACCGAGGAGTCCGACCTGCGCGGCGCGCTGCGCGCCGGAGCGGACGACGAGGAGCTGGCCCGCCGCTGGCGAGCCGCGACCTGGGGCAAGCGGGCCGGGCACGGCATCGACGACCCCACCTTCCTGCAACCCGCCCGCCCCATGTCGGCGATCGGAGGCTGACCGGTGCAGCTCACCGTCCGCTATTTCGCCGGCGCGCGGGCCGCGGCCGGCCGCGCCGAGGAGACCGCGCCCGCCGGCCGGTCGCTCGACGAACTCCTCGACGAGCTGACCGAGCGGCACGGCGAGCGGCTGGCCGTGGTGCTGAAGGCGGCGAGTTTCCTGGTCGACGGGTTGGCCTGCCATGATCGTCAGGCACCGCTGCCGGCCGGGGCGACGGTCGACGTGCTGCCGCCCTTCGCGGGCGGCTGAGGAGGCTCCCGTGCTGGCGATGGCGACTTTCGTGGGCTTCGCTGTGCTCGTCACCGCCCTGATCCACCTCTACCGGTGGAAACGGCTGGTCCGCGACACCACCCGGCCGGGCCGCTGGCGGAAGGCCGGCGGGGCGTCCGCGCTGCTGCTGGCGCTGCTGGTGCCGGCGACCATGGTGGGCACCCGCAACGGCTCGTACTGGCTGGCCTGGCCGGGCTACCTGTGGCTGGCCCTGATGTTCTACCTGCTGGTGCTGCTGCTGGTCCTGGAAGTGCCCATGGCGGTGGCGAAGCTGGTGCTGCGCCGCCGCGAGCTGGCCGCGACCGGCGCGGCTGCCGAGCCGGTGCCGGTGCCGGCAGGCGGCACCGGCCGGGCGGACACCGCCGCGGCCGG
>NZ_MUYZ01000402.1:0-4759 GCF_003013775.1 Micromonospora sp. MH33 | reverse complement strand
GGGGGAGCGGCATGGGCGATCGGGCACGGCTGGACCGGCGCAGCCTGCTCGCCGCCGCCGGTGGGCTGGCGGTGGCCGGGATCGGCGTGCCCGTGGGCCTCGCCGCCACCGGCGACCCGCCGCCGGCCGCCCGCGGACGGCGGCCGATCAGCATGGCCATGCACCTGCACGCCTCGTTCAGCGAGGGCGTCGCCAGCTACGCCGCCCACCTCGACCAGGCCCGCCGCAACGCCGTCGACGTGCTCTGGTGGACCGACCACGACTTCCGGGTGGCCGCCCACGACCACCGCCGGGTCGTCCACTTCGACGGGCCGGAGGAGCCCGAGGGCGGGCTCGCCTGGACCTGGAAGGCGTCCACCGAGGGCGCGCTCACAGCGTCCGGCGCCGACTTCGTGGCCGCCCCGCACGCCGCCGACGACCCGGGCCGCGCGCTGCGGCTCACCGCCGCCGGCGCCGGCACCCTCTGGTACGCCGGCAAGGCCTGGAACTGGACGCACACCGGGAACATCTCCGACACCACCCTGCACCTCGACGTGCTGCCCGAGAGCGCCGGTCCGGACGCGACCCTGATCGTCGAGATCGCGCTGTCCCACCACCCGGCCGGCGCCGGCCGCCCCGCCGGCCAGCTCGTGCTCCGCTACCGCCTGGGCGCGGCGACCGGGACCCGGCACCACGCCGACGGCCGGCACGGCACCGTCGACCTGCCCGCCCCGCCCGGCGCCTGGCGGCGGCACACCCTCGACCTGCTGGCCGACGTCCGGCGGCTCTGGCCGGACCTGGTGGCCGGCGACAACTCGCTGCGCGGGCTGCGCCTCGGGGTGCAGGTCGCGGCCGGCGCGCGCGGCGCGTACGTGGTCGACCGGCTGGTCTTCGACCGGGCCCGGCGCGCCGGGCAGGCCGGCGAGGAACTGCGCGCCGAGGTGCTGCGCGGCTACGCCGGGGCGTATCCGGGCGTCACCCACCACCGCGCCTACGAGGTGTCGATGGTCCGGCACCTCAACTGGTTCGGCGGCGACCAGACGCTGCCGCGCTTTCCCTCCCCGCCGTACCGGGACAACGACGTCGGGGCGACCGAACGGGTGGTCGAGTTCCTGCACGGCCACGGCGGGGTGGTCTGCTGGAACCACCCGCTCGACGTGGAACGCCGCGAGTCCCTGGCCCGGCTGCTGGTGGAGCGGCACGCGCTGGGCGTCGACCTGATCGAGATCGGCCGCGAACCGGTCGACGACCACCTCTGGGCGTACGACGTGGCGGCCCGCAACGCCATCCCGGTCACCGCGGTCGGGGTGACCGACGACCACGACGGCACCGACTGGCGGGCCGGGCGGGACCGGCACGTCACGTACGTCTGGGCGGCCTCCACGGGCCGCGACGACCTGGTGGCGGCGCTGCGGGCCGGCCAGGCCTGGTTCACCGACCTGGCCCGCTACCGGGGCGCCCTCGACCTGGAGATCGGCGGCCGCAGCGCGATGGGCGCCGTGCTGACCACCGACGCGGGCGACCTGACCGTGCGGCTGCACGCCACCGACCTGCCGGCCGGCGCGGCCCTGGAGGTGGTGACCGGCGCGGTCGACCTGGCGGGTGTCGCCGACCCGACCCCGGCGATCCGGATCGGACAGGTGCCCTGGCGGCAGCTCCGCCAGGGCTGGCACGACCTGCCGGTTTCGCCCGGTGCGGGCACCTACCTGCGGACCCAGGTCCGGGGGCGGGACGGCGTGATCATCGGGGCCGGCAATCCGGTCTGGCTGCTGCGCCAGGCCCCACCGCGCGGTGTCCCCCCGGCCCGCCGCTACTGACCCTGCTGTCTCGGATCTTGGCGAGTTTCCGTTCGTCGCTGACGACAACTCGCCAAGATCTGCCAGTTGCGGTCCCCGGCGGGCGGCAGGAGTGAAGCGCGGGGGAGCGGGTACGCGCGCCGCCGGGAGGCGGGTGCCTCCGGGATCGAGGGGACCATGGCAGCCGCCGCCGTCATCGTGCTGGTCATCGTCGTCGCGCTCGTGGTGTTCGTGGCGTCGCTGAGCGTCCGGCTGGTGCAGCAGTACCAGCGCGGCGTGGTGTTCCGCTTCGGCCGGGTGCTGGAGCGTATCCGCCAGCCGGGCCTCCAGCTGATCGTCCCGGTCGCCGACCGGATGGTGCGGGTGAGCATGCAGACCACGGTGATCGGGGTGCCCGCGCAGGGCGTGATCACCCGCGACAACGTGACGCTCACCGTCGACGCGGTCGTCTACTACCGGGTGGTCGACCCGGTGAAGGTGCTGGTCAACGTCCGCGACTACCCGTCGGCGGTGCTCCAGGTCGCGCAGACCGCGCTGCGCTCGGTGATCGGCAAGGCCGACCTGGACACCCTGCTGCGCGACCGGGACCGGATCAACGCGGAGCTGAAGGCGGTCATCGACGCGCCCACCGAGAAGCCCTGGGGCCTGCTCATCGAGCGGGTGGAGGTCAAGGACGTGTCCCTGCCCGAGGGGATGAAGCGGTCGATGTCCCGGCAGGCCGAGGCCGAGCGGGAGCGCCGGGCCCGGGTGATCGCCGCGGACGGCGAGTTCCAGGCGTCCCGGCGGCTCGCCGACGCCTCCCGGGCCATGGCGAACACGCCGGGGGCGTACCAGCTGCGCCTGCTCCAGACGGTGGTGGACGTGGCGGCGGAGAAGAACAGCACCCTGGTCATGCCGTTCCCGGTCGAGCTGCTGCGCTTCTTCGACCGGCTCGCCGGTGGGGCCGGCGAGCAGGCCCGTCCGGCGGGGCAGACCGACCGGGGCCCGGCGGAACAGGCCGGCCGGGGCCCGGCGGAGCAGGCCACGCCGGTCGGGCCGGGGCTGGGGCCGGTCACCGAGAACGTCGCCGCGGCCGCCGCCGAGGGGGACGGGCGCCGACCCGAGCGCTGACAGGGCGGCGCATATACCGATAGCCGGTATATGCTCCCAGGCATGACCGACAGCCCCCTACGGGAACCCACGTTCCTGGTCCTCACCGCGCTGGCCGAGACACCCCGGCACGGCTACGCGGTCATCGAGGACGTGCTGCGCATCTCCGACGGCCGGGTCCGGCTCCGCGCCGGCACCCTCTACGCCGTCCTCGACCGCCTGCGCGCCGACGGCCTCATCGAGGTCGACCGCGAGGAGGTGGTGCAGTCCCGGCTGCGCCGCTACTACCGGCTCACCGCGTTGGGCGCCACCCGGCTCGCCGACGAGGTGGCCCGGCTGCGCCGCAACGCCGACACCGCCGGCCGTCGGCTGCGCGCCGCCGGCCTGCTGCCCGAGGGAGGGATGGCGTGAGCGCCGCCGAACTCGAGCGCCGCTACCGCCGGCTGCTCGCCGTCCACCCCTGGGAACACCGCCGGACGTACGAGGAGGAGATGATCGCCGTCCTCCTGGCCGATGCGCGGCCCGGGCAGATCCGGCCGGGGTTCCGGGACACGGTCGACCTGGTGGGCGCCGGCCTGCGGGCCCGGCTGCGGGTGGGCGCACGGGGGTTCACCGAGCCGGCCTGGGCCGACGCCGCCGCTGTGACCGGCCTGCTGGTAGCCCTGATCCTCCTCGCGGCGGCGGCCAAGGGGCTCGCCGATCAGCTGGTCCCGAATCCCGACCTGGGGCCGTCGGTGCGCTCCGTCGGCCCCGACTCCGTCGACTGGCTGCGCGTGGCGGGCTGGGCCGCGGTGGCGGTAGCCGCGCTGACCGGGCTGCGCCGAACAGCTGCCGGGCTTGCCTGGTCCGGAGTGGTCGCCTGGCTGGTGCTGGTCGGGCCCGGGGTCATCGACCAGCCGACCTACGTGGTGGACACCCTGCCGCAGCTCGCCCTCGCCCTGCTGGCGGCCGCCGCACTGGCCGTGCCCGCTACGCCCCGCCGGGCGCTGGCCGTGCTCGGCCCCTCTCGCGCGGCGGTACTGATCCTCGCGCCGCTGGCGGCGGTCGCCGTCCTGGAGGCCAGCCGGCTGAGCGGTGCCGGCGTCGACGCCGTCGGCCCTGTTCCTGTCTACGCGTTCTACGGAGTGTTGCAGGCTCGGAGCGAGACCCTCCTCTGGCTCTACGTGGCCGGGCTCGCCACCGCGGCCCTGGCCGTGCTGGTCGCCGTGGCCAGCCTCGCGGCGCCGGTGCGCCGGCGGATCGCCGTGCTGCTGGCACCGGTCGCCGCGCTGGCCCTGGTCATCGACACGGCGCTCGCCGGCTGGTCGGTGTCCACCATGCACATGGGACACGCCATCCCGCTGGTCCCGGCGCAGTGGCTCATGCTGGTGCTCGTCCCGCCGGTCACCTTCCTGGCCGGGGTCCTGCTGGTGCGCCGTCGCGAGGAGACGCTGCGGATGGTGGCGCTGGGCCGGGCCGCCGACCGGGAACGCTGAGCGCTCGCCAGCTCCGCCGCGCTCGTGCCGGCCTGGCGGGCGGCGATCAGCCGGGTCGGGTAGTCGGCCCGCCAGCGCTCCACGAGGGCCAGCATCCGCGCCCCGCCCCGCAGTGACGATCGCCGAGGCCGCTGCCGTGCTGCTCACGGCAGCACGGTGACGGAAGCGTCCGGTTCGTCGCGCGGCGCTCAGTCGAGCAGCCCGCCCCCGGTGGGCAGCGGCAGCCCGGGCAGCGGCAGCCCGGGCACGGAGACCGACACCGACACCGACGGCAGCGGCAGCGGCAGCCGGGGCAGCGGGCTGTCGGTCGGGGCCGGCGAACCGCTCGTACCGGGCCTCGGCGAGCCGCCCGAGCTGGCGGGGCGCGGCCGGGGCGTACCGGTGACGGTGGGGCTCGGCACGGCGGTGGGCGCGGGGGTG
>NZ_MUYZ01000401.1:0-4769 GCF_003013775.1 Micromonospora sp. MH33 | reverse complement strand
TCGCGGCTGGGGTCGGCGCCGGCCGTACCCTCGCGCAGCGCGAAGCGGTGCAGGCCGCGCACGGCGCTGGCCGCCCGGGCGGCGGAGGAGACGGCGAGCGGGGGATGGTCGGCGTCGCCGGCGCGCAGCCGGGCCAGGTGCGCCTCGATCTCGGCGGGCCCGACGGCGGCCAGGTCGGTCACCCCGGCGGCGGCCAGGGTGGACAGGTAGCGGTCCAGGTCCCGGCGGTACGAGGCGAGGGTGTTCGTGGACAGTCCCCGCTCGACGGTGAGGTGGTCCAGGTAGCCCCGGACGGCACGGCGCAGGGCCGGCGCGGGTTCGACGCCCGCACCGACCCCTTCCGTGGTTGCGGTCAGCCCAGCACCTCGGCCAGCGGCAGGGTGGCCATGCCGTGCGCCTCGGCGACCGGGCCGTAGACGACCTGGCCGGCGTGGGTGTTCAGGCCGAGGGCGAGCGCCGGGTCGTTGCGCAGCGCCCCACGCCAGCCCTGGTTGGCCAGTTCGAGGGCGTACGGCAGGGTGACGTTGGTCAGCGCGTAGGTGCTGGTGTTCGGCACCGCGCCGGGCATGTTCGCCACGCAGTAGAAGATCGAGTCGTGCACCTTGTAGACCGGGTCGGCGTGCGTGGTCGGACGCGAGTCCTCGAAGCAGCCACCCTGGTCGATTGCGATGTCGACGAGCACGCTGCCCGGCTTCATCCGGGAGACCAGCTCGTTGGAGATGAGCTTCGGGGCCTTCGCGCCGGGCACCAGCACCGCGCCGATGACCAGGTCGGCGTCGACCACGGCCCGCTCGATCTCGTACGCGTTGGAGGCGACGGTCTGCAGGTGGCCACGGTAGATGGCGTCGGCCTGGCGCAGCCGGGCGACGTTCTTGTCCAGCAGCAGCACCTCGGACTGCAGGCCCAGCGCGATGGCGGCGGCGTTCAGGCCGGAGACGCCGGCACCGATGACCACGGTCTTGGCCGCGTACACGCCGGAGACACCGCCGGGCAGCACGCCCCGGCCCCCGCCGGTACGCATCATGTAGAAGGCGCCCACCTGCGGGGCGAGCCGGCCGGCCACCTCGGACATCGGGGCGAGCAGCGGCAGCGAGCGGTCGGGCAGCTCGACGGTCTCGTAGGCGATGCCGGTGACCTTCCGGTCCAGCAGCGCGTCGGTGCACTCCTTCGAGGCGGCCAGGTGCAGGTAGGTGAACAGCACCTGCCCCTCGCGCATCCGGTGGTACTCCTCGGCGATCGGCTCCTTGACCTTGAGCACCAGTTCGGCGGTCTCCCAGACCTCGTCGGCGGTGCCCAGGATCTTCCCGCCGGCGGCGGCGAACTCGTCGTCGGTGATGCTGGAGCCGACGCCCGCGCCGGACTCGACGAAGACCTCGTGGCCGTGGCGGGTGAACTCGTTGACGCCCGCGGGCGTGATCGCCACGCGGTACTCGTGGTTCTTGACCTCGCGTGGGATTCCGACCTTCACGATGCAGACACCTTCCTCCGGGGCAGCTCACCCCCGACTGCGCGGCGCCGCGACGGCCCCTTTGCCGACGCGGTCCACCGGTCCCGCCGGCGGCAGTCTAGGCGCGTGGGAACCCCACGGAGGCCAACACAGTGACATCCGGTGCCCGGTCGTGCTGACGGTGTGTCAGGCATCGACCGGGGCTGGGCGGTGGAGACCGCCTCAGCCGTCAGGACAATGTTCGGTAAATATCCTTCCACTGTCGGGGCGCCGGTGCGGACAGGACGGCAGTCGATCACTAAGGTGTCCGCTCATGACCACTCCTCCTTACCAGCAGTACCCGCAGGGCGTCTCGGACAAGAGCAAGGTCGTCGCGGGCATCCTGGGCATCCTGCTCGGCTTCTTCGGCGCCGGGCGCTTCTACATGGGCGACACCAAGACTGGCGTGCTCCAGCTCGTGGTGAGCGTCGTGACCTGCGGCGCCGGCGCCCTGTGGGGCACCATCGACGGCATCCTGATCCTGGTCAACGGTGGCGTCGACGGGCAGGGCCGCCCGCTGCGCGACTGAGCGTCGACACAGCGGAAAGGGGCCGCGCGGTGTACGCACCGCGCGGCCCCTTCGTCGTTCTTCCCGGCTAGCGGGGCAGCGGCGCCTCCGCGCGGCGCAGCTCGGCGCAGCCGGTCTCCCGGGCGCGGGCGGCGGCGAGCAGCCCGGCCACGCAGGAGGCGTTGGTGATCTCGCCAGCGAGGACCATCCGGACCGCCTCGTCGAGGTCGACCCGGACCACCTGGAGATCGGCCTCCTCGTCGCGCCGGTCATGGCGCTGCCCGGCGGGCACGTCGGCGAGGTCGCGGGCCAGGAAGACCCGGACCACCTCGTTGCTGAACCCGGGCGAGCTGTGCAGGTCGACCAGGACGTCCATGCTGCCGGCGGTGAGGTCGGCCTCCTCGGCCAACTCCCGGGCCGCCGCGGCGGCCAGGTCCTCGCCCCGGACGTCCATCAGCCCGGCCGGCAGCTCCCACAGGTGCCGGCCCACCGGGTGCCGGTACTGCCGGATGAGCACCACCTGGCCGGCGTCGTCGAGCGCCACTACGGCCACCGCGCCGACGTGCGTGACGTAGTCGCGGGTGGCCGTGCCCCCGCCGGGCATGGTCACGTCGTCGCTGACCACCGAGAAGATCCGGCCCGACCAGATCTCCCGGTGCCCGGTCACCTCGTACCGGTGCTCGACGCCGCTCACGACGCCGACGCCGCCTTCGCCGCGGCGCCGCCGTTGCGGCCCGCCTTCTTCGCCGCGGCGGCCTCCGCCGGGGCGTCCAGGTCGACGGGAAGCTGGTCGGCCTCGGAGTACGCCACGGCCGCCTTCACGAACGCGGCGAAGAGCGGGTGCGGCCGGGTGGGCCGGCTCTTCAGCTCCGGGTGCGCCTGCGTGGCCACGAAGAACGGGTGCAGGTCCCGGTCCAGCTCGACGAACTCGACCAGCCGGCCGTCCGGCGAGGTGCCGGAGATCGACAGACCGGCCTTGGTGAGCTGGTCGCGGTAGGCGTTGTTCACCTCGTACCGGTGCCGGTGCCGCTCGCTGACCTCGGTGCTGCCGTACGCCTCGGCGACCAGCGAGCCCTCGGCCAGCTTCGCCGGGTACGCGCCGAGCCGCATGGTGCCGCCCAGGTCGCCCTTGCCGGCGACGATGTCCTCCTGGTCGGCCATGGTGGCGATCACCGGGTGGGTGGCCTCCTCGTCGAACTCCAGCGAGTTCGCCCCGTCCAGGCCGGCCAGGTGGCGGGCCACCTCGATGGTCATGCACTGCAGGCCGAGGCAGAGGCCGAGCAGCGGGATCCCGTTCTCGCGGGCGTACCGGGCGGTGCCGATCTTGCCCTCGATGCCGCGGACGCCGAAGCCGCCGGGGATCACGATGCCGTCGACGCCGGCCAGGGCCGCCGCCGCGCCGGCCGGGGTGACGCAGTCGTCGCTGGGCACCCAGCGCAGCTGCACCCGGGCCCGGTGGCCGAAGCCGGCGGCCCGGATCGCCTCGCTCACCGACAGGTAGGCGTCGGGCAGGTCGACGTACTTGCCGACCAGCGCCACGGTCACCGTGTGGCGCGGCTGGTGCACCCGGTCGAGCAGGTCGTCCCAGCGGGTCCAGTCCACGTCCCGGAAGGAGAGGCCGAGCCGGCGCACCACGTACGCGTCGAGGCCCTCGCGGTGCAGCACCTTGGGGATGTCGTAGATGCTCGGCGCGTCCGGGGCGGCGGTGACCGCCTCCCGGTCGACGTCGCAGTAGAGCGAGAGCTTCTCCTTGACCTTGTCCGGGATCTCCCGGTCGCAGCGCAGCACCAGGGCGTCCGGCTGGATGCCGATGCTGCGCAGCTGCGCCACCGAGTGCTGGGTCGGCTTGGTCTTCAGCTCGCCGGACGGCGCCAGGTAGGGCACCAGCGACACGTGCAGGTAGAAACAGTTGTCCCGGCCCAGGTCGTGCCGGACCTGGCGGATCGCCTCCAGGAACGGCAGCGACTCGATGTCACCGACCGTGCCGCCGACCTCGGTGATCACCACGTCGGGGACCTGGCCGTCGGCGTCCGGGTCGGCCATGCCGAGGATCCGCGCCTTGATCTCGTTGGTGATGTGCGGGATGACCTGGACGGTGTCGCCCAGGTACTCGCCGCGCCGCTCCTTGGCGATCACCGCCGAGTAGATCTGCCCGGTGGTGACGTTCGCCTTGCCGGACAGGTCCCGGTCGAGGAACCGCTCGTAGTGGCCGACGTCGAGGTCGGTCTCGGCGCCGTCCTCGGTGACGAAGACCTCGCCGTGCTGGAACGGGTTCATCGTCCCGGGGTCGACGTTGAGGTACGGGTCGAGCTTCTGCATCACCACGCGCAGCCCGCGCGCGCTGAGCAGGTTGCCGAGGCTGGAGGCGGTGAGGCCCTTACCCAGCGAGGAGGCGACGCCCCCGGTGACGAAAATATGCCTGGTCGTCCGTGCTGAAGGGGCCAAGGCCTGCTCCCGTGTCGTCCGTAGCGGTCGTGCGAACCGCCGTGCCGATCAGCCAAGTGATCACGCGATCCACGGGATTCCACGGTAACACCTCCCCGGCCCGGAGCCGGCGTCGCACCCACCGTCGGCGCACGTGAAGCCGTATTCGGTTCAGCCGGTGGGCACCTCGGTCGATGCCGGACCCGGCTGGGCCGGCACCCGGGACGCCCGGTCGGCGGCCGCGCCCGGCGCCGGTGTGCCCCGGCCGGGCTCCGCCGGCGTGCCCTCCGGGGTGCCGGCCGCGTCGGGGTCGGGCCGGGCGGCGCGGCCGGCGCCGGTGCCCCTGGCCGC
>NZ_MUYZ01000400.1:0-4796 GCF_003013775.1 Micromonospora sp. MH33 | reverse complement strand
TGGCCGCCATCGAGGGGCGGCGCCCCTACTTCGCCCGTACCGTCGAGGCCAGCGGGTTGATCTGGGTCGGACCCGGCGCGGACGCGATCACCGCCACCCGCTGGCTCGCCCCGTTCTCCGGGTGGGTGAGCAGTTCCAGCCGGGCCGCCCCGGCCGCGAAGGCCGCCGCGCTCAGGGCCCGGGTCGCCGCGCCGGCCACGCCCCGGCCCCGGGCCGCCGGCACCACCCAGTAGCCGATCTCGAGGTGCCCCCGCACGTCGCTGATCGGCGTCAGCCCGATGCCGCCGAGCAGCCGGTCGGTGTCCCGGTCGGCGATCGCGTACGCGGCCCCGCCGGCCGCCCACGCCGCCGGCGCGCCCTCGGTGACCCACCAGTGGGCGCTCCGCGCGGTGTACGGGTCCGGCATGGCCGGGATGAACCGGCGGGTCTCCGGGTCGGCGCAGCCGGCGACCACCTCCGGCGCGTCGGCCGGGCGGAACGGCCGCAGCCGCACCCCGTACGCCTCGATGGTCTGTGGTGTCATCACAGGTCCTGCGGGAGCAACCCGCCGATCCAGACGTCCTGCCGTTCCCCGCGGTGCTGGACGCCGTCGCGGAGGGTGCCCTCGACGGTGAAGCCGGCCTTCTCGGCGGCCCGGCGGGAGGCGGTGTTGCCGACGTTGGCCCGCCACTCGATCCGGGCGAGGCCGAGCGTGGTGAATCCCCAGGCGCAGAGCGCGGCGAGCGCGGCCGGCAGGTAGCCCCGGCCCCGGGCGTGCGGCGCGGTCATGAAGCCGACGTCGGCGACGAGCGGCGCGCCGGGGGAGATCCGCAGGTCGATCGAGGCGACGTACCGGTCCTCGGCGTCGGCGACCGCGTAGGAGGCGCCGGTGCCCCGGGCCCAGGACGCCTCCGCGATGTCCCGCAGGAAGCCCTCGGCGTGCTCCCGCTGGTACGGGTGCGGCACCGTGGTCCAGCGGATGGTCTCCTCGTCCCGGCAGGTGGTCACGAGCGCGTCGATGTCGCGCTCCTCCAGCGGGCGCAGCCGCAGCTCGGTGGCGCCGGCGGTGGCGAACAGGATCGGCTGGGGCCGGCCGAAGACCGCCGCCCGGCGGGCCTGGAGGGTGTCCGGGCCGTACGGTGCGGGCTCGCCGGGCGCGGCCAGCTCGGCCGGGAGGAGTGAGCCGATCCAGCCCTCCGGGCGGCCGTCGACCGCCGGGTGGGCCATCCGCAGCTCGCCCTCGACCCGGAAGCCGGCCCGGAGCGCGACCAGCCGGGAGGCGTGGTTGCCGACCTCGGCCTGCCAGATCAACCGGCGCAGCTTCAGCGCGTCGAACGCCCAGCGGGCGACCGCCCGGGTGGCCCGGACCGCCACGCCGCGACCGCGGGCCCAGGGCGCGGTCCAGTAGCCGATCTCGGCGGAGTCGAGGCCCCGGTCGATCGCGACCAGGCCGCAGGAGGCGAGCAGCTCACCGGTCTCCGCGTCGCAGACCGCGAACGGCGCTCCGGTGCCCTCCGCCCAGGCCGTCCCGCTGATCGTGGTGACGAATCCCAGGGCGTGTTCGGGCAGGTACGGGCGAGGTACGGTGGTCCAGCGCTGGATGTCCGGATCCTGGCAGGCGCGGTACACCGCGTCGGCGTCCTCCGCCCGCCAGGTTCGCAGCAGCAGGCCGTCCTCGACGATCTCCACAGGCTCCACCCGAGCCATCGTGCCGGATCGTTCGCGTACGGCGTAACCCGATTACCGCCGGTCAGCGCACCCGCTCGGCGTTATGTCGGGTTCGCGGCCCCGGACCGCCGCCACCAGTGACCATCGCCGCGCCGGAGCGCCTACGATGGTTCGAGACTGTCTAGGGGAGCGTTGATCCGTGTCGATTCTGGAAAAGGTCCTTAGCGCTGGCGCGGGCCGTATGGTGCGCCGGCTCAAGGCCATCGCGGCCGCCGTCAACTCGATCGAGGACGACTACGTCAACCTCAGCGACGACGAGTTGCGGGACATGACCGACCAGTTCAGGGAGCGGCTCGCCGACGGTGAGACCCTCGACGACCTGCTGCCCGAGGCGTTCGCGGTGTGCCGGGAAGCCGCCGCGCGGGTGCTCGGCCAGCGGCCCTACGACGTCCAGGTGATGGGCGGCGCGGCCCTGCACTTCGGCAACATCGCCGAGATGAAGACCGGTGAGGGCAAGACCCTCACCTCGGTCATGCCGGTCTACCTGAACGCGCTCGCCGGCAAGGGCGTGCACGTGATCACGGTGAACGACTACCTGGCCGAGCGCGACGCCGCCTGGATGGGCCGGGTGCACGAGTTCCTCGGCCTCACCGTGGGCGTGGTGCTGCCCAACCGGCCGGCCAGCGAGCACCGCGCGGCCTACGAGTGCGACATCACCTACGGCACCAACAACGAGTTCGGCTTCGACTACCTGCGCGACAACATGGCCTGGTCGAAGGAGGAACTGGTCCAGCGCGGCCACTTCTTCGCGGTGGTCGACGAGGTCGACTCGATCCTCATCGACGAGGCGCGGACCCCGCTGATCATCTCCGGCCCGGCCGAGCACTCCGCCCGCTGGTACCAGGAGTTCGCCGCCGTGGTGGCCCGCCTCCAGCCGGGCACGGACGGCGAGGGCGACTACGAGGTCGACCACGCCAAGCGCACGATCGCCATCACCGAGCGCGGTGTCGCCAAGATCGAGGACCGGCTCGGCATCGACAACCTCTACGAGTCGGTCAACACCCCGCTCGTCGGCTACATGAACAACGCGATCAAGGCCAAGGAACTCTACAAGCGCGACAAGGACTACATCGTCAGCGACGGCGAGGTTCTCATCGTCGACGAGTTCACCGGCCGCATCCTGCACGGCCGCCGCTACAACGAGGGCATGCACCAGGCGATCGAGGCCAAGGAGGGGGTGGAGATCAAGCAGGAGAACCAGACCCTGGCCACCATCACCCTCCAGAACTACTTCCGCCTCTACGAGAAGCTCTCCGGCATGACCGGTACCGCCCAGACCGAGGCGAGTGAGTTCAACAAGGTCTACAAGGTCGGCGTCGTGACCATCCCGACGCACCGGCCGATGGTCCGCCTCGACCGGGCGGACGTCATCTACAAGACCGAGAAGGCCAAGTTCAACGCCGTCGTCGAGGACATCGCCGAGCGGCACGAGCAGGGCCAGCCGGTGCTGGTCGGCACCGTCTCGGTGGAGAACTCCGAGATCCTCTCCCAGTTGCTGCGCCGCCGGGGCATCCCGCACTCCGTGCTGAACGCGAAGTTCCACGCCAAGGAGGCGGAGATCGTCGCCCAGGCCGGGCGCAAGGGCGCGGTCACCGTCGCCACCAACATGGCCGGCCGCGGTACGGACATCCTGCTCGGCGGCAACCCCGAGTTCCTGGCCGCCAACGAACTCCGCCAGCGCGGCCTCGACCCGGTCGAGCAGCCGGAGGAGTACGCCAAGGCGATGGAGGAGATCCTGCCGAAGTGGAAGCAGGCCTGCGACGTCGAGGCGGAGGAGGTCGCCGCCGCCGGTGGCCTCTACGTGCTGGGTACCGAGCGCCACGAGTCGCGCCGGATCGACAACCAGCTCCGCGGTCGGGCCGGCCGGCAGGGTGACCCGGGCGAGTCCCGCTTCTACCTGTCCCTCCAGGACGACCTGATGAAGCGCTTCCGGGCCGGCGCGGTCGAGGCGGTGATGGAGCGCTTCAACATCCCGGAGGACGTTCCGATCGAGTCGAAGATGGTCACCCGCCAGATCAAGAGCGCGCAGGCCCAGATCGAGGGCCAGAACGCCGAGATCCGGAAGAACGTCCTCAAGTACGACGAGGTGCTCAACAAGCAGCGCCAGGTGATCTACGCCGAGCGTCTCCGGGTGCTCAACGGCGAGGACCTCTCCGAGCAGGTCCGCAACATGATCGACGACGTGATCGGCGCGTACGTGGTGGGCGCCACCAGCGAGGGCTACGCCGAGGACTGGGACCTCGAGCAGCTCTGGTCCAGCCTCAAGCAGCTCTACCCGGTGGGCGTCACCATCGAGGAGCTGGAGGAGGAGGTGGGCTCCCGGGCCGGCCTCGACCAGGACTTCCTGCTCGCCCGCCTCAAGGAGGACGCGAACGCCGCGTACGACCGGCGCGAGGAGCAGCTCGGCGAGGAAGCCGTCCGCCAGCTGGAGCGGATGGTCCTGCTCCAGGTGATCGACCGCAAGTGGCGCGAGCACCTCTACGAGATGGACTACCTCCAGGAGGGCATCAGCCTGCGGGCGTACGCCCAGCGCGACCCGGTCATCGAGTACCAGCGCGAGGGCTTCGACATGTTCGCCACCATGATGGACGGCATCAAGGAGGAGACGGTCGGCTTCCTCTACAACCTGGAGGTGCAGGTCGAGGAGCCCGCGCCGGAGGCCGAGGAGGTCCAGCTGCTGGAGAAGCCGGTGGAGATCCGGGCCAAGGGTCTCAACCGCACGCCGCAGCAGCAGGGCCTGCAATACTCGGCGCCCTCGGTCGACGGCGAGGCCGGCCGCGGTGCCCCGGTGATCGAGCGCGCCGACGAGCAGGCGCCGGCGCTCGGCATCGGCCGTCCCGAGACGTCGGAGCGTCCCGCCGCCGCCACTCCGCGCCGGTCGACGGCCGGGATGAGCGGCCAGGCGGTTGCGGCGAGCACCGCCCGGCGGGCCGCCCCCGGCCAGGTCGACGGCGCCGGCGAGGGCCCGTCCCGCAACGCGCCCTGCCCGTGCGGGTCCGGCCGCAAGTACAAGGTCGACGTGGACGCGGTCATCTCCGTCTGGGAGGCGGCGCTGGCCGCGCCGGCCTGGGACGGCCCGCCCGTCTGGA
>NZ_MUYZ01000040.1:0-35210 GCF_003013775.1 Micromonospora sp. MH33 | reverse complement strand
CGAGCCGGCGGGGCGCGCCGGCCGCGGCCACGAACCCGGGCACGTCGGCGGTCGCCGGGGCGCCGGGCGGGGTGTGCAGCTCGGCGGTGGCGCAGTCCGGGGCGGTGAGCAGCAGCCCGTACCCCTCGATCGTGCTGGTGGGCGGGCCGTGCCGGTCGGCGAAGCCCTCGACCCAGCGGGCGACGCGGGCCGGGTCGACCTCGACCCACCGGCCGCCCCCGGCCGCGGGTCGGCTGCTCATGCGAACGACGGTACGGCACCGGGAAGGGGCCGGACACCACGGGGAGAGACGGAACGCGGGAGGACACCGGACCGGTGCCCTCCCGCGTCCTCCCTCCGTCAGTGGACGGTGAGGTTTCCGCTGGTCAGCCTCACCTCGGCGGTGCCGGCCCCCGTCCAGTCGGACGAGAACAGCAGGGCACCGCCCTGCCACAGGGTGATCCCGGCGCTGTCGTTCCGGCCGGGGGCGCCCTTGTCGGTCACCGTCACGGCCAGGGTCAGCCCACCGGCCACCACGGTGCCGGTGCTGTCGACCAGGCTGGCCCGGTAGCGCACCTGCGCCACCCCGCCACTGCCGGTCAGGCCGACGCCCTCGACGGCGGTGCTCCGGATCTCGTAGTTCCGGCCACCGGACCGGAAGCCGACGGTGGCGGAACCGGTCGGGCTCTTACCGGGCTGGGCCGCCTTTGCGACCAGGTCGACGGTCACCGACGATCCGGTGGTCGCCGGGTACCGGCCGGCGGACCGGCCCGCGGCCAGCGCGCCCTCCCCGGTGAGGAACGACCCGTCGGAGGCCGCCACGGTCACCTGGGCGCTGGTGCCGCCCGTGTAGTGGCCGCCGACCGTCGCGGTGACGGTGTGGCTGCCCGCCGGCAGGGTCGCCTCACACGACGCGGACGCGCTGCTGCTGGCCGTGCCGAGCAGCTCCAGCACGCCGGTGCAGAGCGGCACGCCGCCCTCGGCGAAGGTGACCGTGGCGGTGCGGATGTCCCCCGCGGTGGTGTCCGTCGCACCGGGCAGCACGGCGCTGTCCCGGATGACGGCCCGCAGCAGGGCCTTCCCGGCGCCGCCGGTGGTCACCAGGGTGTCACCGGCCCAGCTCGCCGCCGCGTCCTCGGCGGCGACCCGGATCGTGAACGAGGTGGTCGCGGCCAGCCCGGTGCCGTCGGTGACGGTGACGGTGACCGGGTAGTCGCCCGGCGCCGCGCCGGTGGTCCCGGTGACCGTCCAGCTCCGCGTACCCGGCGTGCCGGCACCGGAGGTGGCCGACACGGCCAGGGACAGGCCCTCGGGCAGGCCGGCGGCGGCCGGGGTCAGCTCCGCCCCGACCGTGTCCGCGTCGGTCGCGGTGACCGTGACCGTCGGCGCAAGCCCGTCGCTGTACTGGACGGCGGCCCCACCCGCCGGGGCGTCGTTCGACACCACGGGCACGGCCCGGATGGTGAGGTCGGCGTCGTTCAGGTCGAAGAAGACGTTCCCGACCGCCTCGATCCGGATCCGCGCCTGCTTCGTCGCCACATTCGGCAGGGCCACCGTCGCGCTACCGGTGTTCGGGGTGCTCTCGGCCAGCACGTACGGGAAGGTCCTCCCGCCGTCGGCGGACAGCGTGATCTTCACCTGGGCGGCGTTCACCGGCGCCACGTCGGTCCCGGCCACGTCCCAGGTGACCGCCTGCGTGGAGCCACCGTCCAGGACGGCGGCGGAGCCCTGCGAGGTGACGAGGAACGGCCCGGCGTCCGGTGCCAGCACCACCGCGACGTCGGCGCTGCCGACGCCGCCACCACCCGGCCGCCCGTCCCGGGCGGTGAGCTTGAAGTGCATCGTGCGGTCGTTGGTGAACCCGACCCAGTCGCGGGTGGGCAGGAACTCGGAGTAGCAGTCGACGACGTCCGCCGGCACGTTCGTGGCACCACCGCTGACCGGCGGCGCCGGCGCGGGCGGGCAGGCGCCGGTCTTGGCGTTGGTGTTGCCCGCCAGGATCTGCGTCAGGTCCGGGAACACCCGGGTCGGGTCGGCGGACACCGCGTTCAGGCCGGGCGAGTGGTACTTCAGGGTGTCGCTCGGCGAGACGACGGCGGCCGTGCCGAACACCCGGAACAGCGGACCGTTGACCTTGGTGTTGTTCACCAGCGCGGTGCCGGCGGCGCCACCCCGGTCGTTCTGCTCCCACATATAGGTGACGGTGTCGCCGTCCGAGTCGGTGGCGCTGCCGGACAGGGCGAACGGGGTGCGTACCGGAATCCTGACGGTCGCCGGCACGGTGACCACCGGCGCGTGGTTGGCGGTCTCCTCGACCACGAAGCCGCCGTTGTCGATGGCGCCGCCCTTGGCGGTCTCGCCCACGAACCCGGACGCGCCGGAGAGGCCCGCCAGGGCGAGCGGGGCGACGTTGGTGGCGGCCAGGGTGCCACCGAAGGTGACCTGGAAGCCGGTGTCGTTGAGCACGCCGGTGCCGCCGAAGGCGGCCACGGTGACCGTCGCACCGGCCGGCCAGCCGGCGGTCGCCTCGACGGCCGCCTTGATGCCGGCCGTGCTGTAGTTGGCGCCCCGCATGATCGGCGCGGACTCGACGCCGTTCCAGGACACCGTGAACGAGTCGCCGTCCGTGTCGAAGTCGCGCAGCGAGACCGTCTGCACCTCGTTGATGGCCGGGCGGATGGAGGTGACGTAATTGGTGATCTCGGTGTAGCTGCGGTGCGACCAGTACGGGTCGCTGTGCGGCTGGAGGTTGTCCTGCTGGCAGATCCCGGCGTAGGCCATGATGGAGGATCCGCTGCCCGGCTCGTACGAGTTGGCCGCGCTCCGGTTGCCACCCGAGCAGTTCCACTGGTTGCCGTTGAAGGTGTGGTTGCCGGCAAACTGGTGGCCCATCTCGTGCGCCACGTAGTCCACCGCGTAGAAGTCACCGACCGGTGTGGGCAGGCCGGTGCAGCCCTGGGCCTTGCCGTTGCCGCCGATGACGCCGAGGCTCGCCACACCACCGCCGTTGACGCCGAGCCCGATGTGACCCACGTCGTAGTTGCCGGCGCCGACGAGCTGGCCGAGCACGATGCGGTTGCGGCTGAGCGTGCCGCTGCCGCAGGAGCTGAGCTGGGCCGGGGTAAAGCAGGCCGCCGCACCGCACGGGCCGTTGGGCTCGGTTGCGAGCGCCGGGGTGTTGAGGTTGGTCTTCTCGGTGTCGTTGATCAGCACGAGCCGGATCGCGGTCTCGTCCTCGTAGATCTGGGTGACCCGGTTCATCAGGGTGACCTTGGCCGCGGTGACGTTCTCCGCGCCGAAGAAGGTGGCGTAGGAGGGATCGGTCACCAGCGCCACCCGGTAGGTGCGCAGCAGCACCTTCGGTCCGGTGGGGACCTCGGTGGGCGCCACGCCCACCTCGCCTTCGAGGGCCTGGGCCGCCGCCATGACGTCCTCCCGCTCGACGAGGTCGCCGTGCGGGTTCTCCAGGTCCCGGACGAAGTAGCTCGCGTAGAGGCTCTGGTCCAGCTGGTAGTAGGGGTCGACGTACCAGTTCCCGGCCGCCGAGCGGACCGAGGCGTGGAAGCCGAGCGGCGTCAGGTCCGCGCGTACGGTCGCGGTCGGGTCGTCCAGGCCCCGACCGGCGTACGTGGTGATCTCGGGGTGCGCCGCGGCCAGGCCGGCCTCCATCACGGGCGAGTCCACCAGCTCGAAGCGCTGGAACGTCCCGTTCGGCGCGGGCAGCGTCACGACCTGGGACGACGCACGGAGGGACCGCTTCCGCTCCGGCGGCGCCTTGTCGAGCAGACCCTTCATGCTCTGCCGGTCCAGGGTGTACGTGGTCAGCCGCTCGGCGTGCACGGCCGCCTTGCGGCCGGCCTTGGTCGGTGCCGGCTTGCCGTCCACCTTGTGCCACGGGCCCCCGGCGGGCGGGGCCGCGCCGGCCGGGGCCGGAGCCGCCAGCGCCGGCAGCACCGCCGCGGCCAGCGCGGCGACCAGGAGTCCTGCGAGCCGCCCGCGTCGCGCCCGACGGTCTGCCGACCGGCGCGGTCGTCGTAACAGAGTGATCATCAGTCGTCGTCCCCCTGCTCGGTGAGAGTCGGTGGAGCCGCGCCCGTCCCGGATTGACGGGGCGTGCGCGGATGATCCACAGATGGCCACAAACCCTAGGCGGACCAGGGATTTCTTCACATCAGCCGGACAGCCGACACTCCTGACAGGACGGGGGTCGCCGCCGGTCAGCCCAGCAGTGTGGCGACGGCGAGCGCGGCGATGATCGCGCTGGACGCCAGCGCGGTCACCAGGCGGCCTCTCGGTCCGGTGAGGACCCGGCCGACCAGGGTGCCGCCGCCGGCGATCAGCAGCTGCCAGCTGGCCGAGGCCAGGAAGGCGCCGAGCACGAAGAGCCCCGCGCCCACCGGGTTCCGGCCGGTCGCGTCGTTGCGACCGAGGACGAGCGCCGCGAAGTAGATGACGGTGGCCGGGTTGAGCAGGGTCAGGGCCAGGATGCCGCCGAACGCCCGCCCGGCGGTGTCGAGGCCACGGTTGACGGCGGCGGCCCTGGCCGCAAGGCGGGACCGCAGCGCCCGCCACGCGCCGTGCGCGGCAAGGGCGAACAGCACCGCCGCGGCCACCAGCCGCAGCGGTTCGGCGACCGGCGCGATCACGGCCGCGACCGCGGCGCCGCCCAGTACCGCCACCGCCGCATAGAGGCCGTCGGCGGTGGCCACCCCGAGCGCGGCGGCCGCGCCGACCCGGAACGAGGTACGGGCGCTGAGCCCGAGGATGAGGATCGCGATCGCGCCGACCGGCACGGCGACGCCGTAGCCGGCCACGAGACCGGCGAGGAACGCCCCGGTCACGACGGTGGGCGGCGGGTCGAGGCGGCCGGCGGCAGGGTGCGCTGTCGGCGCGCGGCGGTGGCCGCACGGACAGGAACCTGCTTCGGGTACGCCTCGATCACGCGCCCATCGTGCCCTCCGCTCGCCCACCCCGCCACCCGATTTCCGCACCGGGCGGGCCACCCCGCGACGTGGAGTCGATCAAGGGGCCGAGACGGGGTCGAGCGCGGCACCCGAGGGGTGTCGCGCTCGACGGAACCGCGATCGGTCAGACGTTGAAGCCGAGGGAGCGGAGCTGGTCCCGGCCCTCGTCGGTGATCTTGTCGGGGCCCCACGGCGGCAGCCAGACCCAGTTGATCCGGATGTCGTCGACCAGGCCGCCGCCCGGGCCGGTCGTCAGCGCCTGCCGGGCCTGGTCCTCGATCACGTCGGTGAGGGGGCAGGCCGCCGAGGTCAGCGTCATGTCCAGGGTGGCGACGTTCTGGTCGTCGACGTGGATGCCGTACACCAGACCGAGGTCGACCACGTTGATGCCCAGCTCCGGGTCGACGACGTCCTTCATCGCCTCCTCGATGTCATCGATCGCGGCCTTGCCGCCGGCCGCCGACGTGGTGGCGGTCTCTTCGCTGCTCATGCCTTCACCTCCGGGCTCACGCCCACCCCGGCGCGTGCCGCGGCGTCCTTGAACGCCATCCACGACAGCAGCGCGCACTTCACCCGGGCCGGGTAGCGCGCGACACCCGCGAACGCCACCCCGTCTCCGAGCACGTCCTCGTCCGGCGTGACCTGGCCACGCCCGGACATCAACTCGACGAACGCCTCGTGCACCGCGGCGACGTCGTCGGCGGCCCGGCCGCGCAGCAGCTCGTGCAGCACGCTGGCCGACGCCTGGCTGATCGAGCAGCCCATCCCGTCGTACGAGATGTCGGTGAACACCTTGCCGTCGGTGGCCACCCGCACGGTGATCTCGTCGCCGCAGGTCGGGTTGACGTGGTGCGCCTCGCCGACCCGGGCCGCCGGGTCCGTCGCGTCCCGCAGGCCACGGCCGTGCGGGTGCTTGTAGTGGTCCAGGATGATCTCCTGGTAGAGCTGGTCGAGCTGCATCAGTCGAACACCTTCCGCACCTGCTCGAGACCGGCCACCAACGCGTCGATCTCCTCCGTGGTGGTGTACAGGTAGAACGAGGCCCGGGTCATGGCCGGCACGCCGAACCGGGTGCACACCGGTTTGGCGCAGTGGTGACCTACGCGGACCTGCACGCCGAGCGAGTCGAGCACCTGCCCGACGTCGTGCGGGTGCACGTCGCCGAGCGCGAAGGAGATCGTGCCACCCCGGCCGACCGGCACGTTCGGGCCGAAGATCCGCAGGCCCGGCACGGTGGCGAGGGCGTCCAGCGCGTACGCCGTCAGCTCCTTCTCGTGCCACTGGATCGCGCGCATCCCGATCCCGGTGAGGTAGTCGACCGCCGCGCCGAGCGCGACCGCCTCGGCGATCGGCGGGGTGCCCGCCTCGAACCGGGCCGGCGGGGCGGCGAACGTGGAGCGCGCCATCGACACGGTCTCGATCATCGAGCCGCCGCCGAACACCGGGGGCATGGCGGCGAGCAGTTCGCCCCGGCCCCAGAGCACGCCGATGCCGGTCGGGCCGCACATCTTGTGCCCGGTGAAGACGATGAAGTCCGCGTCGTAGTCGACCACGTCCATCGGCAGGTGCGGCACCGACTGCGAGCAGTCGAGCAGCAGCAGGGCGCCCACCTCGCGGACCCGCTGGGTGATCCGCGCGGTGGCGTTGACCGTGCCGAGGATGTTGGACATGTGCACCAGCGAGACGATCTTCGTCCGCTCGGTGACCAGGTCGTCCAGCCCGGACTCGTCGAGCCGGCCGTGGTCGGTGACCGGGAACCAGCGCAGGGTCGCGCCGGTCCGCTCCGCGAGGAGCTGCCACGGGACGATGTTCGAGTGGTGCTCCATCTCGGAGATGACGATCTCGTCGCCCGGCCCGATCCGGAAGCGCGGGTCGGCGTCCGGACGCAGCGAGGCGTTGGAGAACGCGTACGCCACCAGGTTGATCGCCTCGGTGGAGTTCTTGGTGAAGACCACCTCGTCCACGCTGGGCGCGTTGATGAAGGCGGCGATCTTCGCCCGGGCCCCCTCGTACGCCTCGGTCGCCTCGGTGCCCAGCGTGTGCACCGAGCGCGAGACGTTGGCGTTGTGCATCGCGTAGTGCTCGGCGAGCACGTCGAGCACCTGCCGCGGCTTGTGCGAGGTGTTGGCGCTGTCGAGGTAGACCAGCGGGTGTCCGTTGACCTCCCGGTCCAGGATCGGGAAGTCGGCCCGCACCCGCGCCACGTCGAAGCGGGGCACGTCGTCGTACTGCGGCATGCCCGACGGGATCGCGATGGAGGTCATCGTGCTCAGGCCCGCGCCGAACCGGCCCCGGCGACGTACCGCTCGTAGCCCTCTTCCTCGAGCTTGTCGGCCAGCTCCGGGCCGCCCTGCTCGACGATCCGGCCGGCCACGAAGACGTGCACGAAGTCGGGCTTGATGTAGCGCAGGATCCGCGTGTAGTGGGTGATCAGCAGCAGGCCGGTGTCGCCGGTGTCGCGCACCCGGTTGACGCCCTCGCTGACCACGCGCAGCGCGTCCACGTCGAGGCCGGAGTCGGTCTCGTCGAGGATGGCGATCCTCGGCTTGAGCAGCTCCAGCTGCATGATCTCGTGCCGCTTCTTCTCACCGCCGGAGAAGCCCTCGTTGACGTTGCGCTGGGCGAACGCCGGGTCCATCTGGAGCTTCTCCATGGCGCCGCGCAGCTCGCCGGCCCAGGTGCGCAGCTTCGGCGCCTCGCCGTCGATGGCGGTCTTGGCGGTACGGAGGAAGTTGGCGACCGAGACGCCGGGGACCTCGACCGGGTACTGCATGGCCAGGAAGAGGCCGGCGCGGGCCCGCTCGTCGACGGACATGGCCAGCACGTCCTCGCCGTCGAGGGTCACCGAGCCGCCGGTGATCTCGTACTTGGGGTGACCGGCGATCGAGTACGCCAGGGTCGACTTGCCGGAGCCGTTCGGGCCCATGATCGCGTGGGTCTCGCCCGACTTCACGGTCAGGTCGACACCGGCCAGGATCGGCTTGAGCTCACCCTCGGGCAGCTTGACCGACACCTTCAGGTCGCGGATCTCCAGGGTGCTCATTATCGGGTCACTCCATTGCTCGGCGTCAGGCTGACGTAGATGTCGCCGTCGCGGACTTCGACGGGGTAGACGGGAACGGGTTCGGTCGCGGGCAGCCCGGTGGGCTCGCCGGTCCGTAGGTCGAAACGGGATCCGTGCAGCCAGCATTCCAGCGTGCAGCCGTCGACCTCGCCCTCGGAGAGGGCCACCGCGGCGTGCGAGCACTCGTCGTACACGGCGTAGAAGTTGTCGTCCTCGCCGTGCACGATGGCGATCTGGGTGCCGTCGACGTCGGCGCTGATCGCGGTGCCCTTCGGCACGTCCTCGGTCGAGCAGATCTTGATCATCAGGCGCCGGCCTTGGTGAGGCGGGCCTCGATCGCGTCGCCGAGCCGCTCGCGCAGCTCCTCGACGGGGATCTTGTTGATCAGCTCGGCGAAGAAGCCGCGGACCACCAGGCGGCGCGCCTCGCCCTCCGGGATGCCCCGGGCCATCAGGTAGAAGAGCTGCTCGTCGTCGAAGCGGCCGGTCGCGCTCGCGTGCCCGGCGCCGGCGATCTCGCCGGTCTCGATCTCCAGGTTCGGCACCGAGTCCGCCCGGGCGCCGTCGGTGAGCAGCAGGTTCCGGTTGATCTCGTACGTGTCGGTGCCGGTCGCCTCGGCCCGGATCAGCACGTCACCCACCCAGACGGTGTGCGCGCTCTCGCCCTGCAGGGCGCCCCGGTAGCCGACGTAGCTGCGGCAGTCCGGCACGGTGTGGTCGACCAGCTGGCGGTGCTCCAGGTGCTGGCCGGAGTCGGCGAAGTAGACGCCGTACAGCTCGGCCTCGCCGCCGCGCTGCGTGTACTCCACCGAGGTGTACTGCCGGACCAGGTCGCCGCCGAGGCTCACCTGGACGTGCACCACCTTGGCGTCGCGGCCCAGCTTCACCTTGAGGTGCTGGGCCTGCACCGCGTCGTCGGCCCAGTCGGCGACGGTGACCAGGGTCAGCTTCGCGCCGTCGGCCACCGCCACCTCGACGTTGTCGGCCAGGGTGGCGGACCCGACGTGCTCCAGCACCAGGGTCACCTCGGCGAACCGGCCCACCTCGACGAAGGTGTGGCCGAGGGCGAGCGCGTCCGCGCCCCCGCCGACCACCCGCAGGCTCACCGGGGTCTCGACCACGGCGTCCCGGGCGACCTGCACCAGCAGCGCCTCGTCGACCCCGCCGTACGCCAGCGCGCTGACCCGGTCGAACGGGGTGAGCACGCTGCCCACCCGCGGGTCGTCCTTGCCGATCCGGCCGACGGTGACGCTCTCGGGCAGGTCGCCGTACTCGTGGCGGACCGCGCCGGTCGCGGCCTGCGCCTCCCCGGCCAGGGCGCGCAGGCGCTTGAGCGGGGTGAAGCGCCACTCCTCCTCCAGGCCGGTGAGGGCCGGGAAGTCGGCGACGTCGTACGAGCGGAGCGCCTGCGACTTGGTCGTGGGCGGCGCGGAAGCCTGGGTAGTCATCTCTTCCTTGGTCTGTTCTGCGACGACGGTGTCATTAAACGGAGGGTGGGTCGGGGTCCGCGCGGCCCGGCCCGACGGGTCGGGCCGCGGGAATCAGCCGACGGCGCCTTCCATCTGGAGCTCGATCAGCCGGTTGAGCTCCAGGGCGTACTCCATCGGAAGCTCCTTGGCGATCGGCTCGATGAAGCCGCGCACGATCATCGCCATCGCCTCGTCCTCGCTCAGCCCCCGGCTCATCAGGTAGAAGAGCTGGTCGTCGCTGATCTTGGAGACGGTCGCCTCGTGCCCCATCGACACGTCGTCCTCGCGGATGTCGACGTAGGGGTAGGTGTCGGAGCGGGAGATGGTGTCGACCAGCAGCGCGTCGCACTTGACCGTGCTCCGGCTGCTGTGCGAGCCCTCCAGCACCTGCACCAGGCCCCGGTAGGAGGTGCGGCCGCCGCCCCGGGCGATCGACTTCGACACGATGGTCGAGGAGGTGTGCGGCGCGGCGTGCACCATCTTGGCGCCCGCGTCCTGGTGCTGGCCCTCGCCGGCCATGGCCACCGAGAGCACCTCGCCCTTGGCGTGCTCGCCGGTCATGTAGACCGCCGGGTACTTCATGGTCACCTTGGAGCCGATGTTGCCGTCGACCCACTCCATGGTCGCGCCCTCGTGGCAGACGGCGCGCTTGGTGACCAGGTTGTAGACGTTGTTCGACCAGTTCTGGATGGTCGTGTAGCGGCACCGGGCGTTCTTCTTGACGATGATCTCCACGACCGCGCTGTGCAGCGAGTCCGAGGAGTAGAGCGGCGCGGTGCAGCCCTCGACGTAGTGCACGTACGCGCCCTCGTCGACGATGATCAGCGTCCGCTCGAACTGGCCCATGTTCTCCGTGTTGATCCGGAAGTAGGCCTGCAGCGGGATCTCCACGTGCACGCCCTTCGGCACGTAGATGAACGAGCCACCGGACCAGACGGAGGTGTTCAGCGCGGCGAACTTGTTGTCGCCGACCGGGATCACCGTGCCGAAGTACTCCTTGAAGATGTCCTCGTGCTCGCGCAGCGCGGTGTCGGTGTCCAGGAAGATGACACCCTGCTCCTCGAGGTCCTCACGGATCTTGTGGTAGACGACCTCGGACTCGTACTGCGCCGCGACACCGGCGACCAGCCGCTGCTTCTCCGCCTCGGGGATGCCCAGCCGGTCGTAGGTGTTCTTGATGTCCTCGGGCAGGTCCTCCCAACTGGTGGCCTGCTTCTCGGTGGACCGCACGAAGTACTTGATGTTGTCGAAGTCGATTCCGGTGAGGTCCGCGCCCCAGGCCGGCATCGGCTTGCGGCCGAACAGCCGCAGGCCCTTCAGGCGCAGGTCGAGCATCCAGGCCGGCTCGTTCTTCTTGGCCGAGATGTCCCGCACCACCGCCTCGTTGAGGCCGCGCTGGGCGGCCGCCCCGGCGACGTCGGGGTCGGCCCAGCCGTACTCGTAGCGACCGAGGGCGGCGAGCTGCTCCTCCTGGGTCAGGGGCTGGACGATCTGCTCGGTCATCTATCTGTCCTCACAGTGGTGACGGTGTTACCGGACTGGGCACGCGGCTGGGTGGGGATGTGCGTGGTGCACACCCCGTCGCCGTGCGCGATGGTGGCCAGGCGCTGCACGTGGGTGCCGACCAGACGGGAGATCACCGCGGTCTCGGCCTCGCACAGCTGGGGGAACTCGGCGGCCACGTGCGCCACCGGGCAGTGGTGCTGGCACAGCTGGCCGCCGGAGGCGATCGTGGACGCGTTGGCAGCGTAACCCTCGGCGGTCAGCGCCCCGGCGAGCGCCTCCGCCCGGGCGAGCGGGTCGTCGCCGGCGTCCTCCATGGCGGCGCGGCAGCGCTCCTCCAACGCGGTCACCTGCTCGGCGGCGAACGCCTCGACCGCCGGCGAGCCGCCGGTGCGGGCGATCCAGCGCAGCGCGGCCGTGGCGATGTTGTCGTAGTGGTGGGTGCCGCAGCGCACCCGGGCCGCCTCGGTGAGCACGAAGACCTTGGCCGGTCGGCCCCGGCCCCGGCTGCCCCGGACGATTTGCTCGCGGGCCTCCACGTCGCCGTCGGCGAGCATCGCGTCGAGGTGCCGGCGGATCGCGGCCGGGCTGAGCCCGAGCGCCGAGCCGAGCTGGGCCGCGGTGGTCGCGCCCTGCTCCAGCAGCAGCTGGGTGACCCGGTCGCGGGTGGAGAGGTCGGTGGACGCGGCCGTATTGACGACCGGAGCGGTCGCCTGGTGGTGCCCGGAGAGCGCCGCCGCGTTTTTCACAACGCCAACGTTACGTAATTCGCCGAACGCCCGCAAACCCGGGGTCCGGTGATCCCGACCACCGGTGCGGCGGAGTCACCCGATCGGGATCCACTACGGTGCGTAGGATTCGCTCCGTGAAGGCTTCCGTCCGGTTCCCGGTCTCCCCCACGCTGCTGCGTCGCCTCGCGTACACCTCGATCATCGCGAACGTGGCGATCGTGGTCACCGGCGGGGCGGTCCGGCTCACGGCGTCCGGTCTCGGCTGCCCCACCTGGCCCCGGTGCACCGACGAGTCGTACCACGCCACGGCCGAGATGGGTGTGCACGGGGTGATCGAGTTCGGCAACCGGCTGCTCACCTTCGCGGTGGGGGTCATCGCGCTGGCCGTGGTGCTCGCCGTGCTGGCCCAGCGGACCCGCCCGCGCGGCCTGCTGCCGATGGCGATCGGCGTGCTGTTCGGCATCCCCGCCCAGGCGGTGATCGGCGGCATCACCGTGCTCACCCACCTGAACCCGTGGGTGGTCGGGCTGCACTTCCTCGCCTCGATGGTGGTGATCGCCGCCGCGTACGCGCTCTGGCGGCGCACGGTCGAGCCGGACGGGCCGGCCCGCCCGACCGTGCCGGCGCCGCTGCGTACCCTCGCCGTGCTCACCACCGTGGTCAGCGCGGCCGTGCTGGTGGTCGGCACCTGGGTGACCGGCAGCGGGCCGCACGCGGGCGACCAGGGCGCGGCCCGCAACGGCCTGGACCCGGAGGCGATCTCCCAGGTGCACGCCGACGGGGTGTTCCTGCTCATCGGCCTCTCGGTGGCGCTGCTCTTCGCGTTCCGCGCGGTGGGCGCCGCCCGGGCCGCCCGGGCCGCCGGGGTGCTGGTCGCGGTCGAGTTGGGCCAGGGCCTGATCGGCTTCGTGCAGTACTTCACCCACCTGCCCGCCGTGCTGGTCGCCGCGCACATGCTCGGCTCCTGCCTGGTGCTGCTGGCGACCCTGGGCATGCTCTGGGCCACCCGGGAGCGGCGTCCGGCCGCCCCGCCGGCCCCCGCCACCGCGACCACCCCGGCCGACCAGCCGGTCACCGCCGCGGCCTGAGGCGCGTCCCGGCGGCGTTACCCCTCGCCGGCAGCGGGAAAGCGGTCCGGGCCACGGACCGTCCGCCCGAGGGGAGCCGCCGGTGTCGCGCAGGGGTCTGGCCACGACCGTCCCGCAGCGGCTGACGCCGGTGGCCGGCGCGCCGCTGTGGTGCGACGCACACGAGTTCGGGCTCACCGGCGACGGCGTGACCAACGACCAGCCGGCGCTGGCCGCGCTGGTGGACCGGCTGGGCGAGGGATACGACGCCGACGGCCGCGCCCGGGTGATCTACTGCCCGCCGGGCATCTACTCGATCCGGGACGCCGGCACCGTCTGGCGGAGCGGGGTGTCGCTGGTCGGCGCGGGATCGGCGGCGACCCGGTTCCTGCTCAGCAACGAGGGCAACCGGGACGATCCCGTCCCGCTGGCGTACTGGACGACGGTGCAGCACGGCGCGGACCGGGACCGGCACATCGCGGACTGCACCTTCGCCGACTTCGAGATCGACGGTTCCGGCGTCGGCATGGCCCGGTACAACTACCTCGCCAAGGGCCTCGGCCTCCAGTACGTGGTGCGCGGCGTCTTCCGCAACCTCTACATCCACCACACCGGGGCGACCGGCCTGGGCTGCGACTTCCTCCAGGACAGCCTGATCGACGGGGTGGTCGTGGTGGGCTGCGGCCGGCTGGACAACGGCGAGCAGATGGGCGGCGCGGGCATCGGCGTCGGCATCGGCGGCTGGGGCGACGTGGAGCGGCTCACCATCGCCAACTGCACCACCCTCGGCAACGGGACCAACGGGATCTTCCTGGAGCTGCAGAAGGACTACTGGCCGCCGCCGCGCGGCTTCCGCATCGTCGGGTGCCACAGCCAGGCCAACCGCTTCGGCATCTCCGACTGGGGCGCCGACGGGTTGGTCGTCTCGGCCTGCACGCTGACGAACAACCTGGAGGCGGGCTTCGACGTCTCGGCCAACGGCACGGCCGGGGTCGCCGGTCGCGGCGGGCTGCTCACCGACTGCGTGATCGACCGCAACGTGGGCGACGGGATCAGCATGGGCAACACCCCCGGCCCGTACGCGGTCCGGGGCAACCGGATCAGCCGCAACGGCGGCTACGGCTACCACGAGCACGACCTGGGCCACGGATACCGGGGCGCGGCGGCGGACGTGGTGATCGAGGGGAACGACATCTGGGACAACGCGCTGGACGGGATCCGGATCGACCGGCCGATGATCGACGCGGCGGTGGTGAGCAACCGGATCCGGGACAACGGGCGCCGGTCCGCGCCGGCGTGCGGCGGCTCCGGCGCGACCGTGCGGTACGCCCCGCGCCGGGTCACCGACGGGACGGCGGACTGGCCGCCCGGCGGGCACCGGGGCAAGGTCGTGCGGGTCGACTCGCGGACCGCGGTGGTGGCCGACAACACCGGCACGGAGCTGTCCCTGGCCGAGGTGCGGCCCGACGGCGCCACCGGCTGGAACGAGGCCACCCCGGCGCCCGGCACGCCGTACGAGCTGCCCGCCGGGCCGCCGGAACGCGCCGGGATCGCGGTCAACGCCCCGTTCGACTCGGCCACCGTGCGGGGCAACCGGATCTGGCACCGGGACGGGCACACCCAGACCTACGGGTTCTGGGTGACCGGCGCGGGCAGTTGCGTCTCGTGCCGGGTGGAGGACAACGACTTCGCCGGGAACGAGGCCGCCGTCCGGCTGGACACCCCGCCGACCGACGGCCGCTGGGACCGCAACCACTGCGACGGGGAATGACGCCGGCTCCGGCCCGCTCGCGCGGGCCGGAGCGCGGGTCAGGACCGCCGGGCCAGGTGGGTGGCTACCGCCGCGGCGAGCCGGTCCGGGGCGCCGTCGGCGTACCCGATGAACAGGCTCGGCTCGGTCAGCTCCAGCTCGACCAGGACGGGCGCCCCGTCCGGGCCGGGGATCAGGTCCACCCGGGCGTAGAGCAGCCGGTCGGTGCCGCCGGGCACGACCGCCAGGGTCTTCTCCGCCGTGTCGAGCTGCTCCGGGCTGGCCGTCCGGGCGTCGATCCGCTCCTCCTTGTAGAGCTCGGCCACGCCGCGGTCGGGGCCGGTCAGCATCGGCCCCTTGCGGATCGCGTGGCTGAACGCCAGGCCGTCCGGCCCGGCCAGGAAGAGCAGCGCGGTCTCCCCGGCGGTGTCCACCGCGCCGAGGTACGGCTGGACCATGGTGACCCGGCCGGCGGCGGAGAGCCGCCGTACGTGCGCCACGGCCAGCTCCCGGTGCTCCGGGTCGGCCAGGTCGTACCGGCCGGTGTCCTGACTGCCGGCGCTGACCGCCGGCTTGATCACGTACTCCCCGGCGTCGGCGGGCGGGCTCCAGTCCGCGCCCGGCTCGACCCAGGCGGTCGGCACCGTGGGCACGCCGGCCGCGGACAGCTCGGCCAGGTAGCGCTTGTCGGTGTTCCAGGCGACCACGTCGGCCGGGTTGACCAGGGTCGGCACGGTCCGCGCCCAGGCGACGAACTCGTCGCGGCGCAACGCGTAGTCCCAGGGCGAGCGGAGCACGACCAGGTCGTAGCCGGACCAGTCCACGGCCGGGTCGTCCCAGACCACCGCCTCGGCGGCGACGCCGCGGGCGGCGAGCGGGGCGAGCACGAGTCGGTCGTCCGGGTCGAGGTCGGGCAGGGCCGTGCAGGTGACGAGAGCGACCCGGGGTTCCCCCCGGGTCGGCTGGTGGTGGGTGGTCAATTTATGTCAACGGGCCATCGTGCGCCGGGCCATCGACCGCCAGAGGTCGTTGCTCGGACGCATCTGGTCCATCAGCTCACGCTCCCAGGCGTTCTCGACGGTGACCCCTGCGGTGGCGCAGGCCTGCCGTGCGATGTCGGTGCCGTCGGCGAACTGGTCAGCCCACACCCCGTCGGAACCCACGAGGACGATGCGTGCGCCGCGCTTGCCGACGTACTCGATGACCGCCTTCGCCCCGCCGTGTCCGGCGGCGAACGACTTGATTCCCGCAACCAGGCCGTTGGGGGCCTGCTCGGTGGTCTTGTCAGCCGTGAGCGTCGTATCGGAACCATCTGCCATGACGCGAAGCCTAAGCAGACATCCACCCGGATGTGCGAGAACGATGAACTGAATGTGATGCCAATTACCTACGGGTTTAAGGAAGACCACAGGCAATTTGCCCGTACATGTCGTCTATTCCGGGACAAAGCGGGCGGGGAAGATCGTCACAGTCTGTCCGGGTTGAGCCGGTCCGACTCACGGCGAAAAAAATTCTGATGAAATCGCTGACAGGCGGGGAAACCATCCACCCCGGCCGGTCGCCGGACTAGAGCAGGGCGTCGAGGGCGACGGCCGCGAACAGGATGGTGAGGTATGTGGTGGACCAGTGGAACAGCCGCATCGGCTTGACCGCCTCACCCCGCGCCGCCCGGCGGCAGAGCTTGTGCGCCTCGACGACGAAGATGCCGCCGACCACCAGCGCGGTGACGCCGTAGACGGGGCTCATCCCGAGCGGCCACACGGCCAGCGACGAGAGCAGGGTCAGCCAGGAGAAGAGGATGATCTCCGCGTTGACCCGGCGGACCGAGGCCACCACCGGCAGCATCGGGATGCCGGCCCGGGCGTAGTCGGCCTTGTACTTGATGGCCAGCGCGTAGAAGTGCGGCATCTGCCAGAAGAAGACCACCGCGAACAGGCCCCACGCGGCCGGGGCCAGCGAGCCGGTGACCGCCGCCCACCCGATCAGCACCGGCGCGGCCCCGCAGGCGCCGCCCCAGAAGGTGTTGGCGGCCGTGGTGCGCTTCAGCCAGAGCGTGTAGACCAGGTCGTAGTAGGCGATCGCGGCCAGCGTCAGCCCGGCCGCGAGCCAGTTGGTCGCGACGGCCATCAGCGCCACCGAGACCACCGCCAGCACCAGGCCGAAAACCAGCGCGCTGCGCGGCGACACGGTGTGCGCCGGCAGCGGCCGGCGCTTGGTGCGCCGCATCAACTGGTCGATGTCCCGGTCGATGTAGCAGTTCAGCACGCTGGCCGCGCCCGCGGCGAGCGAGCCGCCGACCAGCACCACGGCCACCAGCCAGAGCGACGGCAGGCCGCCGTCGGCCAGCATCATCGCCGGCACGGTGGTGACCAGCAGCAGCTCGACGATCCGGGGCTTGGTGAGCGCCACGTACGCGGCCACCACGGCCCGTACGTCCCGTCGACCGGTCGCCGACACCTCCGTCACCGTGCGCACCGGCGGCTGCCCGGCAGAGTCGCTGACGGGGCGCTCGGTGATCATGCTCACGGATTGCCACCTTCCGGCTTCGGCGGGGGAGGTCGGTGTCGGCCCGGACCCCTCGGGGTCCACACACCGCCCCACACACTACGCGTCGTCGTTTTGGCTGCCCCGGAGACCCGGCAACGGTGCGGGCCGTCACATCCGGAGGTGAACGGCCGATCCGGTCGGACACGTACAGAAGAGCATGCAGAGATCCCCGGGCGGACGTTTAGGGCCGCTCGATAGGGTCATCAGTGAGGGTTCCGCCCATCTGCCGAGGAGCACAACCATCGTGGCTGCCAACCGACCCGAGCTTCCCGCTCTCAACTGGTCCGACCTCGACCGCAGGGCCGTCGACACGGTCCGCGTGCTGGCCATGGACGCCGTGGAGAAATCCGGCAACGGCCACCCGGGCACGGCCATGAGCCTCGCCCCCGCGGCGTACCTGCTCTTCAACCGGGTCATGCGGCACAACCCGGCCGACCCGAACTGGTCCGGCCGGGACCGGTTCGTGCTGTCCGCCGGGCACTCCAGCCTGACCCTCTACATCCAGCTCTTCCTCTCCGGCTACCCGCTGGCCCTGGACGACCTCAAGGCGCTGCGCCAGTGGGGCTCGCTCACCCCCGGCCACCCGGAGCACGGCCACACGCCGGGCGTGGAGACCACCACGGGCCCGCTCGGCCAGGGCCTCGGCAACGCGGTCGGCATGGCGATGGCGGCCCGCCGCGAGCGCGGCCTGTTCGACCCCGAGCCGGAGCGCGGCGACTCCCCCTTCGACCACGACATCTGGTGCATCGCCTCGGACGGTGACATCGAGGAGGGCATCAGCCACGAGGTGAGCGCCCTCGCCGGCCACCAGCAGCTCGGCAACCTCTGCGTGATCTACGACGACAACGAGATCTCGATCGAGGACGACACCCGGATCGCCAAGAGCGAGGACGTGGCCGCCCGCTACGCGGCGTACGGCTGGCACGTCCAGACGGTCGACTGGCGCCGCGGCGACGCCGACCAGGGCGACTACCACGAGGACGTCGAGGCGCTGCACCAGGCGCTGCTGGCCGCCCGGGCGGAGACCGGCCGCCCCTCCTTCATCGCGCTGCGCACCATCATCGGCTGGCCCGCCCCGAACAAGCAGAACACCGGCAAGATCCACGGCTCGGCGCTCGGCGCCGACGAGGTGAAGGCCACCAAGCGGATCCTCGGCTTCGACCCGGAGCGCACCTTCGAGATCGACGACGAGGTGCTCAAGCACGCCCGCCAGGTCATGGACCGGGGCGCCGAGGCGCAGGCGGCGTGGACCACCACGTTCGACGCCTGGGCGCGGGCCAACCCGGAGCGCAAGGCGCTCTGGGACCGGATGTCGACCCGGACGCTGCCGCAGGGCTGGACCGACGCGCTGCCGACCTTCCCGGCCGACGCCAAGGGCATCGCCACCCGGGCCGCCTCCGGCAAGGTCCTGGAGGCCCTCGCCCCGGTGCTGCCCGAGCTGTGGGGCGGCTCCGCCGACCTGGCGGAGAGCAACAACACCACCATGAAGGGCGAGCCGTCCTTCATCCCGGCCGAGCACGCGACCAAGGACTTCCCGGGCGACGAGTACGGCCGCACCCTGCACTTCGGCATCCGTGAGCACGCCATGGGCGCGATCCTCAACGGCATCGCCCTGCACGGTGGCACCCGCCCGTACGGCGGCACCTTCCTGGTGTTCAGCGATTACATGCGCCCCTCGGTACGACTCGCCGCGCTGATGAAGCTGCCGGTGACCTACGTCTGGACGCACGACTCGATCGGCCTCGGCGAGGACGGCCCGACCCACCAGCCGGTGGAGCACCTGACCGCGCTGCGCGCCATCCCCGGCCTGGACGTGGTCCGCCCGGCCGACGCCAACGAAACCGCCTGGGCGTGGCGGCAGGCCCTGGAGCACACCGACCGGCCCACCGCGCTGGCGCTCAGCCGGCAGGCGCTGCCGACCCTCGACCGCACCGACCTGGCCGGCGCCGAGGGCGTCGCGAAGGGCGGCTACGTGCTGGCCGAGGCGTCCACCGGCAAGCCCCAGGTGATCATCGTGGGCACCGGCTCCGAGGTGCAGCTCTGCCTCACGGCCCGGGAGCGGCTGGAGGCCGACGGCACCCCCACCCGGGTGGTCTCCATGCCCTGCCAGGAGTGGTTCTTCGCGCAGGACGAGGCGTACCGGGAGTCGGTGCTCCCGCGTGGGGTAAAGGCACGGGTGAGCGTGGAGGCGGGCATCGCCATGTCCTGGCGGGCGATCGTCGGGGACAGCGGCGAGTGCGTGAGCCTGGAGCACTACGGGGCGAGCGCGCCGCACACCGTGCTCTTCGAGCAGTTCGGGTTCACCCCCGACCGGATCGTGGCCGCCGCGCACGCGGCGCTGACCCGGGTGGGCGACATCACCGGTTTCACGACCGGCAACTGAGGGGAGCGTGGACGGCATGACGGACAGGCTGAGCGAACTCCAGGCCGCTGGTGTGGCGATCTGGCTCGACGATCTTTCCCGGGTACGACTCAGCTCCGGCGGGCTGGACAAGCTCCGCCGGGAGCAGCACGTGGCCGGGGTGACCACCAACCCGACGATCTTCGCCAAGGCGCTGAGCGACGCCGACGAGTACAACTGGCAGCTGCGCGACCTCGCCACCCGCGGCCTCGAGGTCGAGGAGGCGGTCCGCATGCTCACCACGTACGACGTGCGGTGGGCCTGCGACGTGATGCGCCCGTCGTACGACAAGAGCGCCGGGGTGGACGGCCGGGTGTCGATCGAGGTCGACCCGCGGCTGGCCCACGAGTCCGACCGGACCGTCGCCGAGGCCAAGGCGCTCTGGTGGCTGGTCGACCGGCCGAACCTGTTCATCAAGATCCCCGCCACCGAGGCGGGCCTGCCGGCGATCACCGCGACCCTGGCCGAGGGGATCAGCGTGAACGTCACGCTGATCTTCGGCCTGGACCGGTACTCGGAGGTCATGGAGGCGTTCCTGGCCGGTCTGGAGCAGGCGAAGGCGAACGGGCACGACCTGTCGAAGATCGGCTCGGTCGCCTCGTTCTTCGTCTCCCGGGTCGACACCGAGGTGGACAAGCGGCTGGAGAAGATCGGCTCCGACGAGGCCAAGGCGCTGCGCGGCAAGGCGGCCATCGCGAACGCCCAGCTGGCGTACGAGCGCTACGGCGAGGTCTTCGGCTCCGACCGGTGGCGGAAGCTGGCCGACGCGGGCGCCCACCCGCAGCGCCCGCTGTGGGCCTCCACCTCGACCAAGAACCCCGACTACCGGGACGTCATCTACGTGGAGGAGCTGATCGCGCCCGGCACGGTCAACACCATGCCGGAAGCGGTCATCCACGCCTACGCCGACCATGGCGAGACCCGCCGTGACACCATCACCGGCTCGTACGACGGGGCCCGCAAGGTCTTCACCGACCTCGAGGCGGTCGGCGTGGACATGGCCGACGTGATCGCCACCCTGGAGCGGGAGGGCGTGGAGAAGTTCGAGACGAGCTGGCTGGAACTGCTCAACGGGGTCAAGAAGTCCCTCGCCGAGGCGGGCAAGGGCATCGGGCAGCCTGGCCGGGCCGCCAAGGGCAACGCGCGGGCCGCCGAACAGGCCGGGGGCAACGCGTGACGGACGGCGTCGGACGCGTCCCGGGGTGCCGCCCCGGGACGCGCCACGCCACGAGGACGGGGTGGTGAGGTGAGCGACCTGCTGGCCGGCCGGGCGGACATCGCCGCCGGGCTGGCCGTGCACGGCGCGGACGCGGTCGACGGGTCGGCACCCGCGTCCGTGCGGGCCGCGCTGGTCGCCGCGGACCTCCCCGCCCGGCTGGCCGCCAAGGACCCGACCCTGTGGGGGCCGGAAGCCGAGGCGACGGCGCGTACCCGCCTGGGCTGGCTGGACACCCACGCGCGCAGCCGCGAGCTGCTCCCCCAGCTCGCCGAGCTGGCCGAGGAGCTGGCCGACCTGGACCACGTGGTGCTGGCCGGGATGGGCGGCTCCTCGCTCGCCCCGGAGGTGCTCGCCCGGACCCTCGGCCGGCCGCTCACCGTCCTGGACACCACCGACCCCAGCCAGCTCCGCGCGGCCCTGGCCGACCGGCTGGAGCGCACCGTGGTGGTGGTCGCCAGCAAGTCCGGCGGCACGGTGGAGACCGACAGCATCCGGCGGGCGTACCTCCAGGCGTTCCTGGACGCCGGTGTGACCGAGGCGGAGGCCGCCCGGCACTTCGTCGTGGTCACCGACCCCGGCTCCCCGCTGGAGGCGGTCGCGGACGAACTGGGCGCGGTGGTGATCCCGGCCGACCCGGAGGTGGGCGGCCGCTACTCGGCGCTCACCGCGTTCGGGCTGGTCCCCGCCGCACTGGCCGGGGTGCCGGTCGCCGACCTGCTGGACGACGCCGAGGCCCTCGCCGCCGCGCTCGACCGGGACCGGGACAACCCGGGCCTGGCCCTCGGGGCGGCGCTCGCCGCGGCGGCCACCAGCGGCCGGGCCACCGTGGCGCTGGTCTCCGACGGCACCGGACTCGACGGGCTGGGCGACTGGGTCGAGCAACTGCTCGCCGAGTCCACCGGCAAGGCCGGCCGGGGCATCCTGCCGGTGGTGGTGGAGTCCCCGGACGCCCCCGGCGCCACCGGCCCGGGCGTGCTGACCGTGGGCTACGGCGGCGCCCTCGGCCCGGGCGCCGCGCCCGGCCCCGCCGACGTGGCGGTCAACGGCCCGCTCGGCGCGCAGTTCCTCACCTGGGAGTACGCCACCGCGATCGCCGCCGCCGTGCTCGACGTCGACCCGTTCGACCAGCCGGACGTCGCCGGGAGCAAGGAGCACAGCGCCCGGCTGCTCGCCGCCCGCCCGCCGGCGGAGTCGCCCTCGACCACCGACGGCGCCATCGAGGTGTACGCCCCGGCCGGGGCCCCCGCCGACCTGGCCGGCGCGCTGCGCTGGCTGCTCGACGGGCTGGGCGACGACGGCTACCTGGCGGTGGCCGCGTACCTCGACCGGTGGGCCGACGCGGCGGTGGCCGGGCTGCGCCCGCTGCTGGCGCGGGCGACCCCGCGGCCGGTCACCTTCGGGTGGGGGCCGCGGTACCTGCACTCCACCGGGCAGTACCACAAGGGCGGCCCACGGGCCGGCAGCCACCTCCAGGTGACCGGCGGGGTCGCCGAGGATCTGCCGGTGCCCGGCCGCCCGTACACCTTCGGAGACCTTCAGGCGGCCCAGGCCGCCGGCGACCGGCGGGCCCTCGCCGATCGCGGGCGGCCGGTGCTGCGCCTGCACCTGACCGAGCGGGCGGCGGGCGTCGCCCAGCTACTGGATGCGGCCGGACGGACACTGACGTGACGATGAATGACGTGACATCGGCGGAGCGAGGAGGCACCGTGAGCGCGAGGAGTGAGCCGGTCCTGCGAGCACCGCAGTCGCGAACCGAGGACAGCGCAGGGAACCCGCTGCGCGATCCTCAGGACCGCCGGCTGCCACGGATCCCGGAGCCGTGCGCTCTGGTGATCTTCGGCGTGACCGGCGACCTGGCCCGCAAGAAGCTCTTGCCGGCGGTCTACGACCTGGCGAACCGGGGGCTGCTGCCGCCCGGTTTCGTGGTCCTGGGCTTCGCCCGGCGCGACTGGGGCGACGGCGACTTCGAGGGGCTCGCCCACGAGGCGGCCAAGAAGCACGCCCGCACCCCCTGGCGGGAGGAGGTCTGGGCCCGGCTCGAAGGCAACATCAAGTTCGTCGGCGGCTCGTTCGACGACGACGCCGCCTTCGACCACCTGGCCGCCACCCTCGACGAGCTGCGCAACACCCACGGCATCCCGGGCAACGCCGCCTTCTACTTCTCCATCCCCCCGGCGGCCTTCCCCGTGGTGCTCAAGCAGCTCGCCCGCACCGGCATGGCGGACAACGCCAAGTCCGGCGGCTGGCGCCGCGTGGTCGTGGAGAAGCCGTTCGGCAACGACCTGCCCTCGGCGAAGGCGCTCAACGACCTGGTCGACGACGTGTTCACCCGGCAGGACGTCTTCCGGATCGACCACTACCTGGGCAAGGAGACGGTCCAGAACATCCTGGCCCTGCGGTTCGCCAACAACCTGTTCGAGCCGCTGTGGAACTCCAAGTACGTCGACTCGGTGCAGATCACCATGGCCGAGGACGTCGGCATCGGCACCCGGGCCGCCTTCTACGACTCGGTCGGCACCGCCCGGGACGTGCTCCAGAACCACCTGCTCCAGCTGCTCGCCCTGGTGGCCATGGAGGAGCCGACCAGCTTCGACGCCGACGAGATCCGCACCGAGAAGCTCAAGGTACTCAAGGCCATCACGGTGCCGAAGGACGTCGCGGCGGACACCGTCCGCGGCCAGTACCTGCCCGGCTGGGTCGGCGGCGAGCGCGCCGTCGGCTACCTCGACGAGGAGGGCGTCCCGCCGGACTCCACCACCGAGACGTACGTGGCGGTGAAGCTGGGCATCCAGAACCGGCGCTGGGCCGGGGTGCCGTTCTACATCCGGGCCGGCAAGCGCCTGCCCCGGCGGGTCACCGAGGTGGCCATCGTGTTCAAGACCGCGCCGCACCTGCCGTTCAACCCCGCCGACATGGAGTCGCTCGGCCCCAACCAGCTCGTCATCCGGGTCCAGCCGGACGAGGGCGTGGTGCTGAAGTTCGGCTCCAAGGTGCCGGGCACCACCATGGAGGTCCGCGACATCGCGATGGACTTCCAGTACGGCGAGGCGTTCACCGAGTCCAGCCCCGAGGCGTACGAGCGGCTGGTGCTGGACGTGCTCATCGGCGACCGGACGCTGTTCCCGGACGCCGCCGAGGTCGAGCAGAGCTGGCAGGTGGTGGACCCGCTGGAGCACGCCTGGACGGGGACCACGCCGGAGCCGTACCGGGCCGGCGAGTGGGGCCCCCGCGCCGCCGACGAGATGCTGGCCCGCGACGGCCGGTCGTGGCGGAGAGCGTGAGCGAGCACTGCGAGCGAACCAGGAGGTTCCGTTGATCGGCTTGTGGGACACCACCGGGAACGAGGTGGTCAAGGCGCTCGCCGCCGAGCGGCGCAGCGCGGGCGGGGTGGCCAGCGGCATGGCGCTCACGCTGATCGTGGTGGTCGACGAGAAGCGGGTCCGGGAGGCCGAGGCGGCGGCCACCATCGCGGCCGCCGCCCACCCGTGCCGGCTGCTCGTGGTGGTCCGCTCCGACGTCGAGCGGGACCGCAACCGGCTGGACGCGGAGATCGTCGTCGGCGGCCGGCTCGGCCCGTGCGAGGCCGTGGTGACCCGGATGTACGGCCGGCTCGCGCTGCACGCCGAGTCGGTCGTCATGCCGCTGCTGGTGCCGGACGTGCCGGTGGTGACGTGGTGGCACGGCGAGCCGCCGGAGGAGATCGCCACCGACTTCCTCGGCGTGGTGGCCGACCGGCGGATCACCGACTCGGCGCAGGCCGCCGACCCGATCGCCGCGCTGCGGCAGCGGGCCGCGGACTACGCCCCGGGCGACACCGACCTGGCCTGGACCCGGATCACCCCGTGGCGCACCCTGGTCGCCGGGGCGTTCGACACCACCCAGGCCCGGGTCACCGAGGCGACCGTGGTGGCGCCGCGGACCGACCCGACGGCGGCGCTGATGCGCGGCTGGCTGGCCGCCCGGCTCGGCATCGACCCGGTGTGGGAGCACACCGGCGAGTTCCCCCGGATGCGGGAGGTGCAGCTGCGCTGCGCCAACGGCGACCAGCTGACGCTGACCCGGGACGACAGCGTGGCCATCTTCCGGCGTACCGGGCAGGAGGACCGGACGCTGCCGCTGGTCCGCCGGCCGCTCGGCGACGAGCTGGCCGAGGAGCTGCGCCGGCTCGACGCCGACCAGGTCTACGCCGAGACGCTCGGCGCGACCGCCGGGTTGACCGGGCTCGACCAGCGGCCCGCCCAGCGGGTGCACGTGTGGAAGGATCCGGCGACCGCCCAGCGGGCCGAGGCCGGGGTCACCGCGCACGCCGGCGCGACCGCCAACGAGTGAGCGGACCCGCCGGCCCGGCGTGGGGGCACGGACCGCTCGGCGGTCGGACAGCACAGGTGACCGCCGCGGGGCGGTCGGAACACGAAGGCGCGATGGATGAGTGAGGCGAGTGTCGCCGTACACGCCGACCCCGACCTGCTGGCGCAGGCGGTGGCGGCCCGGCTGGTGGTGAAGCTGCTCGACGCGCAGGCCGAGCGGGGCCAGGCGTCGGTGGTGCTGACCGGCGGGCGGATCGCCGCGGCGGTGTACCGGGCGGTGACCCAACTGCCGGCCCGGGACGCCGTCGACTGGTCCCGGGTCGACGTCTGGTGGGGCGATGAGCGGTTCCTGCCGGCCGGTGACCCGGAGCGCAACGAGACCCAGGCCCGCGCGGCGCTGCTGGACGTGGTCCCGCTGGACCCGGCCCGCATCCACCCCATGCCGGCCTCGGACGGGCCGGCCGGCAACGACCCGGAGGCGGCCGCCGCCGGGTACGCGCAGGAGCTGGCCCGGGCCGCCCGGCCGGGGAACGCCACCCTCCCCCACTTCGACGTGCTGATGCTCGGTGTCGGCGAGGACGGGCACGTGGCCTCGGTCTTCCCCGAGCACCCGGTGCACCACGACAACCGCCCGGTCAGCGCCGTACGCGGCAGCCCCAAGCCGCCGCCCGTGCGGACCACGCTGACCCTGCCGGCGATCAACACGGCCGAGGAGGTCTGGCTGGTGGCCGCCGGGGCGGACAAGGCCCGGGCGGTGGGGATGGCCCTCGCCGGGGCCGGGCCGGTGCAGCTGCCGGCGGCCGGGGTGCGAGGAGTGTCCCGTACCCTCTGGCTGCTGGACCGGGCGGCGGCGACCGACGTGCCGCCCCGCCTGCGCAGCCTGCGCTGAACGACGGCGGAGCCCCGGCCCGGGCGGGTCGGGGCTCCCGCGTGTTCAGGCCCGGCCGCGCCGCTGGCGTAGCGTCTCCAGGGCCTCGGCGAGCAGCGCCTCGCCCTGCTCCGGGGTGCGCCGCTCCTGCACGTACGCCAGGTGGGTCTTGTAGGGCTCGACCCGGGCCCGGCCGGGCGGGTTGCCCGGGTCGGGGCCGGCCGGCTCACCGCAGCGCGGGCAGTCCCAGGTCTCCGGGGCCTCCGCCTCGGCGGCGATGAGGAACTGGACGCGGTGGGCGTTTTCGCACCAGTAGGTGACCGGCCGGCGGGGCGCCGGCTCCACGCGCTGGTCGAAGCGCTCGGGGGCGGACCCGATCCGGGTGCCGCGGATGACGTTGCCACTGGACACGGCTGCTCGCTCCTGTCGTCGGAGGGGACCGCCGCTTGCGGGGTGGGCGGCGGGCGACGCGCGGAGAAACAAACTGCGCGCGGTCCGTGACGGACCGCGCGCAGATTGTACGACTCGAAGCGCCGACTCAGGCGCCGCTACCGAGCTGGAGCCGGAGCCACAGCCCGATCCCGACGATGCACGCGAACCAGACGATCCCGACCAGAACCGTGTAGCGGTCGAGGTTCTTCTCGGCCACCGAGGAGCCGGCCAGGCTGGAGCTGACGCCGCCGCCGAACATGCTCGACAACCCGCCACCCTTACCACGGTGCAGGAGGATCAGCAGGGTGAGCAGGATGCTCGTGATGACCAGCAACACGATCATCGTGTAGGCGAACCAGATCGGCATGGCGGGGGTCAGTCCTCTCGTTGCGAACACTGCCCGGTCCTGTCGGGCACGGCGGCACCGACCGGTGGGCGGGCAGCGTCAAGGATAGCGAGCGATCAGCGGGCGATGTGCTCCGGGAACCGGCAGATCTGCGCGAATTCCTCGGCGTCCAGGCTGGCGCCGCCGATCAGGGCCCCGTCCACGTCCGGCTGGACCATGATCGCGGCGACGTTCGACGACTTCACCGACCCGCCGTAGAGGATCCGGACCTGGTCCGCGGTGTCCTGGCCGAAGGTCTCCACCAGGCGCTTGCGCACCTCGCCGCAGACCTCCTGGGCGTCCTCCGGGGTCGCCGTCTTGCCGGTGCCGATCGCCCAGACCGGCTCGTACGCCACGACGACCTTGGTGACCTGCTCCGGGGTGAGCCCCTGCAGCGCGCCGTCGAGCTGGTCGCAGCAGTGCGGCACGTGCTTGAGCTGCTCGCGGATCTCCAGCCCCTCCCCGATGCAGAGGATCGGGGTGAGCCCGTTCGCCAGCGCGGCGGCCACCTTGGCGTTGACCAGCGCGTCGTCCTCGTGGTGGTACTGCCGCCGCTCGGAGTGGCCGACCACCACGTAGGTGCAGCCCAGCTTGGCGAGCATCGGCCCGGCGATGTCCCCGGTGTACGCGCCCGACTGGTACGGCGACAGGTCCTGCGCGCCGTAGCCGATCAGCAGCTTGTCGCCGTCCACCGCGGTCTGCACGGTGCGCAGGTCGGTGAAGGGCGGCAGGACCACCGTCTCGACCGCGGTGAGCTGCTTCTCGTTGAGGCTCGCGGCCAGCTTCTGCACCAGCAGGTTGGCCTCGAGGTGGTTCAGGTTCATCTTCCAGTTGCCGGCCATCAGAGGCCGGCGGGTGGTGCTCGCCATTCAGTTCTCCAGGGCCGCGATGCCGGGGAGGGTCTTGCCCTCGAGGTATTCCAGGGAGGCTCCGCCACCCGTGGAGATGTGGCCGAAGGACGACTCGTCCAGCCCGAGCGCCCGCACCGCCGCGGCGGAGTCACCGCCACCGACCACGCTGAACGCGTCAGCCTTGGTGATCGCCTCGGCGACGCCCCGGGTGCCGTTGGCGAAGGCGGCCATCTCGAACACGCCCATCGGACCGTTCCAGAAGATGGTCCTCGCCTGGGACAGCGCGGCGGCGAAGCCGGCCACCGTCTCCGGGCCGATGTCCAGGCCCAGCCGGTGGCTCGGGATGCCGTCGGCGGGCACGACGTCGTGCGCGGCGTCCGGCGCGAACGCGTCCGCCGCCACCACGTCGACCGGCAGCATGATCTTGCCCCCGGAACGCTCCAGGAGGTTGCCGCAGGTCTCGACCATCTCCTTCTCGAGCAGCGAGGTGCCCACCTCGTGGCCCTGGGCCTTGAGGAAGGTGAAGCACATCCCGCCGCCGATGAGCAGCCGGTCGACCTTCGGCAGCAGGGCCTCGATCACCGCCAGCTTGTCGGAGACCTTGGACCCGCCCAGCACCACCACGTACGGCCGCTCCGGGTCGCCGGTGAGCTTGCCGAGCACCTCCACCTCGCGCAGCACGAGGCGGCCGGCCACGTGCGGCAGCCGGGCCGGCACGTCGTGGACGCTGGCGTGCTTGCGGTGCACGGCGCCGAAGGCGTCGTCGACGTACGCGTCGCCGAAGGCGGCGAGTTGGTCGGCGAAGGCGCCCCGCTCCGCGTCGTCCTTGCTGGTCTCACCCTTGTTGAAGCGCAGGTTCTCCAGCAGGGCCACCTGGCCGTCGGCCAGCCCCTCCACGGTGGAGCGGGCCGAGTCGCCGACGGTGTCCTCGGCGAAGTGCACCGGCGCGCCGAGCAGCTCACCGAGCCGCCCGGCGACCGGGCGGAGGCTGAACTGCGGGTCCGGCGCGCCCTTCGGGCGGCCCAGGTGCGAGCAGACGACCACCTTGGCGCCGGCCTGGACCAGCGCGCTGAGGGTCGGCAGCACGGCCCGGATCCGACCGTCGTCGGTGATCTCGCCGCTCTGCTTGTCGAGCGGGACGTTCAGGTCGGCGCGCACCAGCACGCGCCGACCCGAGACCCCCTCGCCGAGCAGGTCGTCGAGGTTGCGGATGCTCACAGAGCTAGCCCTCCGTTCGTGACTGCGGGGCTCGCAAGCTCACTCCTCGCACTCACAGGGAGCTGCCCACCAGCTTCACGAGGTCGACGAGGCGGTTCGAGTAGCCCCACTCGTTGTCGTACCAGCCGACGACCTTGACCTGGTTGCCGATCACCTTGGTCAGCGGCGCGTCGAAGATGCAGGACGCCGGGTCGGTGACGATGTCCGAGGAGACGATCGGGTCCTCGTTGTAGACCAGGATGCCCTTGAGCGGGCCGTCCGCGGCGGCCTTGAGCGCGGCGTTGACCTCGTCCACCGTGGTCTCCCGGCCGACCGTGACGGTCAGGTCGGTGGTGGAGCCGGTCGGGATCGGCACGCGCAGCGCGTAGCCGTCGAGCTTGCCCTTGAGGTCCGGCAGGACCAGGCCGATCGCCTTCGCGGCGCCGGTCGAGGTCGGCACGATGTTGAGCGCGGCGGCCCGGGCCCGGCGCAGGTCCTTGTGCGGCGCGTCCTGCAGGTTCTGGTCCTGCGTGTACGCGTGGATGGTGGTCATCAGACCCTGCTGGATGCCGAACGTGTCGTGCAGCACCTTGGCCATCGGGGCGAGGCAGTTGGTGGTGCAGGAGGCGTTCGAGATGATGGTGTGCTTGGCCGGGTCGTACTGGTCCTGGTTGACGCCCATGACCACGGTGACGTCCTCGTTCTTCGCCGGGGCGGAGATGATGACCTTCTTGGCCCCGCCGTCGACGTGCGCCTTCGCCTTGGTGGCGTCGGTGAAGAAACCGGTGGACTCGATGACGACGTCGGCGCCGACCTCACCCCACGGCAGCTTGGCCGGGTCCTTCTCGGCGTACGCCTTGATGGTCTTGCCGCCCACGGTGATCTCGTCGGCGGTGGCCTTCACCTCGTGCGGCAGGCGGCCCAGGATGCTGTCGTACTTGACAAGGTGGGCGAGCGTCGCGTTGTCGGTCAGGTCGTTGACCGCCACGACCTCGATGTCAGCGCCGGACGCCAGCACTGCCCGGAAGAAGTTGCGGCCGATCCGGCCGAAGCCGTTGATGCCAACCCGGATGGTCACAGGTCCCATCTCCTCGCGTTCTGGTCCGCCGGCGTCAGAACCCGGCCGGCGGAGATTGTTCGCCGACCGGTGGAGCCGGCCGTTGACGGTTCATCTCGGCCACCCCGCCGCGGTCCCAGGAGACCAGACCGCCCGAGGCGGTGAGCACGGCTAGGGGTGCCTTTGCCGGCCCCCTTGCCGTACGCAGCGACCTTATCCGAGCGCGCGCCGCCGCGCTGCGGCGGGTGGTGATCCCCCTCGCAGCTCGACGCCTCACCGGTCCTATCAGACCACGAGCATGTCGGGCGTGACGGCCGCTTCGGTATCCGGGATGCCCAGGTCGCGGGCCCGCTTGTCGGCCAGCGCGAGCAGCCGGCGGATCCGGCCGGCGATGGCGTCCTTGGTCAGCGGCGGATCGGCCAGCGCGCCGAGTTCCTCCAGCGAGGCCTGCCGGTGCTCCAGCCGCAGCCGGCCGGCCGAGGTCAGGTGGTTGGGGGCGTCCTCGGCGAGGATCTCCAGCGCCCGGGTGACCCGGGCGGCGGCGGCCACCGCGGCACGGGCCGAGCGGCGCAGGTTGGCGTCGTCGAAGTTGGCCAGTCGGTTCGCGGTGGCCCGGACCTCGCGGCGCACCCGCCGCTCCTCCCACGCGAGCACACTGGAGTGGGCGCCGATGCGGGTGAGCAGCGCGGCGATCGCGTCGCCGTCCTTGACCACCACCCGGTCCACCCCGCGCACCTCGCGGTTCTTGGCGGTGATGCCGATCCGGCGGGCCGCGCCGACCAGGGCGAGCGCGGACTCCGGGCCCGGGCAGGTGATCTCCAGCGCGCTGGAGCGGCCCGGCTCGGTCAGCGAGCCGTGCGCCATGAACGCGCCCCGCCAGGCGGAGACCGCGCAGCAGACGTTGGCGGCCACCACGTGCGGCGGCAGGCCGCGCACCGGGCGGCCCCGGACGTCCAGCAGGCCGGTCTGCCGCGCGAGGGCCTCGCCGTCCTTGACCACCCGCACGATGAAGTGGCTGCCCTTGCGCAGGCCGCCCGAGGCGAGCACGTGGATCTCGCTCGGGTAGCCGTAGACCTCGGCGATCTCCCGGCGGAGCCGCCGGGCCACCGCGCCGGTGTCCAGCTCCGCCTCGACCACGACGCGACCCGACACGATGTGCAGGCCGCCCGCGAACCGGAGCAGGGCGGCCATCTCCGCCCGCCGGCAGCAGGGCTTGGGCACGTCGACCCGACTCAGCTCGTCCTTGACCGCAGCCGTCATCGCCATGTTGCGCGCCCCCTCACGGACCGGTTCCGGCGTGTCGCCGGTGATTACGTACGTGTCTAACGATCGGCGCCCAGGACAGGCACCAGCGCGGCGCCCAGGGCGGCCGGATCATGACGGGGCGTGCCGTCGGTGACGGCGACGGGAGCGAGGACCAGCCGGGCACCCAGCGATTCTGCCGCACGTTCGACCGCCGCGGGATCACCCACCGCCTTGGAGTCGGCCAACACCATGTCCACCTTCAACTCGGGCAGATAGCGCCGGAGGGTGTCCAGATGGTCGGGCAGGGAGAGCCCGAGGGTCTCCTTCTCCGCCACCAGGTTGAGGGTCACCAGCCGACGCGCCGGGCTGGAGACGATCGCGTCGGCCAGGCCCGGCACCAGCAGGTGCGGCAGCACGCTGGTGTACCAGCTGCCCGGCCCGAAGATCAGCCAGTCGGCCGCGCGCACCGCGGTCACCGCCTCCGCGCAGGCGGCCGGCGTGGCCGGGGTGAGCCGAAGCGACTCGACGGTGCCGGAGGTGACCGCCACCTGGTGCTGGCCACGTACCGTGCGGACCTCGTCGGGGCGGTCCGGGTCGGCGCCGCGTACCCGGGCCTCGATGCCGACCGGCTGCCGCGACATCGGCAGCACCCGGCCGACCGCGCCGAGCATCGCGCCGGCGTGGTCGAGCGCGACCACCGGGTCGCCGAGCAGCTCGGTGAGCCCGTGCAGCAGCAGGTTGCCGACCGCGTGGCCGGCGAGCGGATCGGCCGCTCTCCCGCTCCCCTCCGCCGCGGCGGCGAAGCGGTGCTGGAAGAGCGCCGCGCTGCGCCGGGTGGCCGGGTGGTCCCCGGCCAGGGCCACGAGCGCCTGCCGCAGGTCGCCCGGGGGCAGGCCGCCGCGCTCCGCGCGCAGCCGGCCGCTGGAGCCGCCGTCGTCGCCGACGGTGACCACCGCGGTGATGTCCAGGTCCAGTCCGGGTACGCAGTGCCGCAGCGCGCGCAGCGACGCCGACAGCCCGTGCCCGCCGCCGAAGGCGACCACCCTGGTCGGGGTCATTCCCGCCCCAGGTCCCGGTGCTGGGCGTTGGCGGCGATGCCGGAGCGGCGCAGCCGGGCGGCCAGCTCCTCGGCGATCGCCACGCTCCGGTGCTTGCCACCGGTGCAGCCGACGGCCACGGTCAGGTAGCGCTTGCCCTCCCGCTCGAAACCGGCGGTGGTGGCGTTGACCAGGTCCGCGTACCCGGCCACGAAGGCGTCCGCCCCCTCCTGGCCCAGCACGTACGCGCTGACCGCCTCCTCGCGCCCGGTGTGCTCGCGCAGCTCCGGCACCCAGTACGGGTTGGGCAGGAACCGGGCGTCCATCACGAAGTCGGCGTCCGGCGGGAGGCCGTACTTGAAGCCGAAGGACAGCACGGTGATCCGCAACCGGCGGGAGTCCTCCCCGCCGAACAGCTCCTCGACCCGGCGCCGGAGCTGGTTCACGTTCAGGTGGCTGGTGTCGATGATCACGTCGGCCTGGTCGCGGGCCTCCTCCAGCAGAGCCCGCTCCACGGCGATCCCGTCGGCCAGCCGCCCGTCGCCCTGCAACGGGTGCGAGCGGCGCACGCTCTCGAAGCGACGGATCAGCACCTCGTCGTCGGCGTCGACGAAGACCACCCGGGGCTGGAAGCCGCGCTCGCGCAGCTCCCGGATCGCCCCGGCCAGGTCGGTGGAGAAGGCCCGCGAGCGGACGTCCAGCACCATCGCCGTACGCCGGGCCGCTCCGCCGGCCTTGAACGCCAGCTCGGCCATGTCCAGCATGAGCGCCTGGGGCAGGTTGTCCACCACGTAGTAGCCGACGTTCTCCAGCGCCCGGGCCACCGTGCTGCGGCCACCGCCGGACAGGCCGGTCACCACCACCAGGGTGGTGTCCGCCTCGGCCGGCGCCGGCCGCCCGAGAGCTGTCTCCGCGTTGGTCGGCACCAGGTCTCCCGCCGTCCGCGCCTCGCTCACCCGCTACCCCCAGCCGTGGCGCCGCGGCCGGTCGGCCGCGCATGGTCAGTCAGCGACTCTAACGGCTCCGACCCCGCCCGGGATTCCACGGGGTGACGACCGGAACAGGCGCTTGTCCGTTTTGTCAAGGTCCCGGTTCCCGGCACGCGCCCGTTCGGGGCGGGGCGCTGTCGGCGGGCGCTCGTAGACTGCGCGGATGGTCTCCCCCACCGATGAGCGGACCGAGGACGCCCTGCGGGTGCTCCGCCGGGTGTTCGGCTACGACGCCTTCCGCGGCTTCCAGCACGAGGTCGTCGAGCACGTGGTGGCCGGCGGCGACGCGCTGGTGCTGATGCCGACCGGGGGCGGCAAGTCGCTCTGCTACCAGATCCCGGCGCTGGTCCGCGACGGCGTGGCGGTGGTCGTCTCGCCGCTGATCGCGCTCATGCAGGACCAGGTCGACGCGCTCACCGCGGTCGGCGTCCGGGCCGGGTTCCTCAACTCGACCCAGGACCTGACTGAGCGGCGGCGGGTCGAGGCGGCGTTCCTCGCCGGCGAGCTGGACCTGCTCTACCTCGCCCCGGAGGCGCTGGCGACGCGCTCCACGGTCGCCCTGCTGGAGCGCGGGCGGATCGCGCTCTTCGCGATCGACGAGGCGCACTGCGTCTCGCAGTGGGGGCACGACTTCCGCCCCGACTACCTCAACCTGTCGATGCTGCACGAGCGCTGGCCCGGGGTGCCGCGGATCGCGCTGACCGCGACCGCCACCGGGGCCACCCGCACGGAGATCGCCACCCGGCTCAAGCTCACCGACGCCCGGCACTTCGTGGCCAGCTTCGACCGGCCCAACATCCAGTACCGGATCGTGCCCAAGCGGGAGCCGCGCAAGCAACTGCTCGCCCTGCTGCGCGACGAACACCCGGGCGACGCCGGCATCGTCTACTGCCTCTCCCGGGCCTCCGTGGATAAGACCGCCGAGTTCCTGGTCGCCAACGGCATCCCGGCGCTGCCCTACCACGCCGGGCTGGACGCGGCGACGCGAGCGGCCAACCAGCAGCGCTTCCTGCGCGAGGACGGGCTGGTCATGGTCGCCACCATCGCCTTCGGCATGGGCATCGACAAGCCCGACGTACGCTTCGTCGCCCACCTCGACCTGCCCAAGTCGGTGGAGGGCTACTACCAGGAGACCGGGCGCGCCGGGCGCGACGGGCTGCCGTCGACGGCCTGGCTGGCGTACGGGCTCCAGGACGTGGTGCAGCAGCGCAAGATGATCGAGACGTCGGAAGGCGACCTGGCGCACCGCCGCAACCTGGCCACCCACCTCGACGCCATGCTGGCGCTCTGCGAGACGGTCCGCTGCCGCCGCGCGCAACTCCTCGAATACTTCGGCGAGGGCGGCACCGCCAACTGCGGCAACTGCGACACCTGCCTGGAGCCGCCGGAGTCCTGGGACGGCACGGTCGCCGCGCAGAAGCTGCTCTCCACCGTCTACCGCCTCGACCGGGAACGCAACCAGCGGTTCGGCGCCGGGCACTGCGTGGACATCCTGCTCGGCAAGCGCACCGACAAGATCGACCAGTACGGCCACGACTCGCTGAGCACCTTCGGCATCGGCACCGACCTGCGCGAGGCCGAGTGGCGGGGCGTGGTGCGGCAACTGCTCGCCGAGGGCCTGCTCGCCGTCGAGGGCGACTACGGCACCCTGGCCCTGACCGAGGCGAGCGCCGAGGTGCTGGGCCGCCGGCGGACGGTCACCATGCGGCGGGAGCCGGAACGGCCGGCGTCCGGCCGGTCCGCCAAGCCCCGGGGCGCGGCGACCGTGGTGGCCGACCTCGCCCCGGCCGCCGTCCCGGTGTTCGAGCGGCTCCGCGCCTGGCGGGCGGCCACCGCCAAGGAACAGGGCGTCCCGGCGTACGTGGTGTTCCACGACGCCACCCTGCGGCAGATCGCCACCGAGGCGCCGACCTCGCTGGCCGAGCTGTCCCGGATCAGCGGCGTCGGCGACAACAAGCTGGCCAAGTACGGCGAGGGGATCCTCGCCGTACTCACCGAGTCCTGAGACATGACGAAGGGCCGGCCCCTTGTGGGGGCCGGCCCTTCGTGCTCGCTCCTGTCAGCGGTTGCCGGTCAGGAGGCGCTGTAGCCGCGGGTGGCGATCCAGTCGGCGAGGTTGTCGACGGTGATGCGGTAGGAGGCGGTGTTG
>NZ_MUYZ01000004.1:0-94778 GCF_003013775.1 Micromonospora sp. MH33 | reverse complement strand
TGGCCGACTTCGGCGTGGTCGGCGACCTGTTCAAGGTCGTCCCGCAGGCCGCCGAGGAGATCCGCAAGCGCAAGTGATAAGAGGCACGCCTCTGGCATGAGCATGATGACCGTTGACGTTCGATGGTAGGTCGCCATCGCGTCCGTAGTGATCATCAGCGCGGAGACCCGACGGCAACGGCGTCCGGAGCGGTAGCTCCGGACGCCGTTGCCGTTCTGGGCCAGGGCGCTGCTCGTTCGCCGTGCACAACCGCCCGGCCCGGTCTTGGGGATCCGGCACGTGTGCCGCTCACATGTCCGGCCGAGAACGGGGCAGACCCGAGTGAGGAGAAGACCATGGAGCACGCCTCGACGGTCGAGCAGTGCGGGTGATGCCACCTGGATCAAGCTGGACCGGGGCCAATCCACGAGCTGCACCGGGAGGGACCCGGGCTGGTGCGCCGTGCCGGCCCGCAACCGCGGCCGGTGTACGGGCCGCCGGCGCAGCGGACCGCGCTGCCCTCCTGACCGTCCTCCCTTCTCAGCCCCGGCCGCCGATGCGCCGAGTCAGTTCGGTGGCGGTCAGGGTGACCTGCTGGGCCAGCTCGCGCCGGCGTTCCACGCCCACGTCGACGGCCGGGTAGGTCACCGCCACGGCGGCGACCGGGTGTCCGGTGTGGTCGCGTACCGCCGCGGCCACCGAGGAGAACTCGGGCGTGACCAGCCCCTCCTCGATGGCGTACGTGCGTTGCCGGACCCGGATCAGCTCGGCGCGCAGCTGGGTCAGGTTGGTGACCCCGACATCGTGCCGCCGTACGAACGCGTCCCGGCTCGGGAACAGGGCGCGTACCTGGGCGGGGGGCAGCACGGCGAGCATGGCCAGGCCGCTCGCGGTGAGCGTGGCCGGCAGCCGTACACCGACGTCGGTGACGAGCGGGGGCCGACCGGGCGCCCGCTCCTCGATCACATAGAACACCTCGCGGCCGTGCAGCACGGCCAGATGGGCGTTGTGCGAGCTGGTCTCGACCAGCCGGGTGAGCAGCGGCCGGGCCACCCGCTGCAGCGGTGCCTGACGGGAATACGCCGACCCGAGCGCGAACGCCTCCACGCCCAGCCCGTAGCGCCGTTCCTCGGCCAGGTGCATGACAAATCCCTCGTCCCGCAGCACCGCCAGCAGGTGATAGACGGTGGACCGCGGCAGGCCGAGCTCCCGGGCGATCGACACGGCGGGAAGGGGCTCGGCGCGCCGGGCCAGCAGCTTGAGCAGGCTGATGGCGTGGGCTGCGGCGGGGACGTTGGCCATGCGCCGAAGTGTCTCAGATGCGAGACGAAACCCGAACAGCGGCGGTATCCGGGCTGCCTGGTCGTCCGCTCAAATGGAGGGCATGAGCACAGCCCAACCCCTCCGGCCCACCGGCGTCGTCACCGTCGGAGTCGGCGCCCTGAGCTTCGACGAGGTCGTGGCGGTCGCCCGGCACGACGCCCCGGTCGAACTCTCCACGGACGCGGTGGCCGAGATCCGCAAGAGCCGTGAGGTCGTCGAGGCGCTTGCCGACGACGTCGAGCCGCACTATGGCGTGTCCACCGGATTCGGGGCGCTGGCGACCCGGCACATTCCGGTCGAGCTGCGCGCCCGGCTCCAGTCCAGCCTGGTCCGCAGCCACGCGGCCGGGTCCGGCCCCGAGGTAGAGCGGGAGGTCGTCCGCGCCCTCATGCTGCTGCGGCTGTCGACGCTGTCGACCGGCCGCACCGGCGTACGGGCCGAGACCGCCCTGGCGTACGCCCGCCTCCTGAACGCCCGGATCACCCCCGTGGTGCACGAGTACGGCAGCCTCGGCTGCTCCGGCGACCTCGCGCCGCTGGCCCACTGCGCGCTCGCCCTAATGGGCGAGGGGCAGGTCCGCGACGCCGCCGGTGAGCTGCGCGACGCCGCCGACGCGCTGCGCGAGGCGGGCATCAGCCCGGTGGCCCTGACCGAGAAGGAGGGCCTCGCCCTGATCAACGGCACCGACGGCATGCTCGGCATGCTGGTGCTGGCGATCACCGACCTGCGCCACCTGCTCAGGGTCGCCGACTTGACCGCCGCGATGAGCGTGGAGGGGCTGCTCGGCACCGACGCCGTGTTCGCCGCCGAACTCCAGGCGCTGCGCCCGCACCCGGGCCAGGCCGCCTCGGCCGCGAACATCCGGGCCGTGCTCGCCGACAGCCCGATCGTGGCCAGCCACCGCAGCCCGGACTGCACCCGGGTGCAGGACGCCTACTCGCTGCGCTGCGCGCCGCAGGTCACCGGGGGTGCAAGGGACACCGTCGACCACGCGGCGCTGGTCGCCTCCCGCGAGCTCGCCGCCGCGGTGGACAACCCGGTGGTCACCCTCGACGGGCGGGTCTCCTCGAATGGCAACTTCCACGGCGCCCCGCTGGCGTACGTGCTCGACTTCCTCGCTGTCGTCACCGCGGACGTCGCCTCGATGGCCGAACGCCGCACCGACCGCTTCCTCGACGTGGCCCGCAGCCACGGGCTCAATGCCTTCCTCGCTGACGACCCGGGCGTCGACTCGGGCTACATGATCGCGCAGTACACCCAGGCCGCCATCGTCTCCGAGCTCAAGCGCCTCGCGGTCCCCGCCAGCGTCGACTCGATCCCGAGCTCGGCGATGCAGGAGGACCACGTCTCCATGGGCTGGTCGGGGGCTCGTAAGCTGCGCCGGGCGGTCGACGGGCTCACCCGGGTCCTCGCCATCGAACTGCTGACCGCCGCGCGCGGCATCCAGCTGCGGGCGCCCCTGCAGCCCGCCCCGGCCACCGGCGCGGTCATCGACGCCCTGCGCGAGGTGACGCCCGGCCCCGGCGTGGACCGGTTCCTCGCGCCCGAGATCGAGGCCGCCGTGCGGTTCGTGGCCAGCGGAGCCGCGGTCCGCGCCGCCGAGTCGGTCACCGGCCCGTTCAACTGACCGTTTCCACCCGTCCCCCCCGACCTGCCGTACGCGTCGTCGCGGCGTCCCGTCGTCACCGGGCGTCGCGGTCGACGCGCCTCCGATGCGAGGAGATTCGCCATGGAAGGTGCCCGTCCGGTCCGTGCCCCGCGCGGCACGACCCTGACCGCGAAGTCGTGGGCCGCTGAGGCCCCGCTGCGGATGCTGATGAACAACCTGGACCCGGAGGTCGCCGAGCGACCCGACGACCTGGTGGTGTACGGCGGCACGGGTCGGGCGGCCCGTGACTGGAAGTCCTTCGACGCGATGGTCCGCATCCTGACCACGCTGGAGCGGGACGAGACGATGCTGGTGCAGTCGGGCCGCCCGGTCGGGGTGCTGCGGACGCACGAGTGGGCGCCGCGGGTGATCCTGGCCAACTCGAACCTGGTCGGCGACTGGGCCACCTGGCCGGAGTTCCGGCGGCTGGAGCGGCTGGGCCTGACGATGTACGGCCAGATGACGGCCGGCTCGTGGATCTACATCGGCACGCAGGGCATCGTGCAGGGCACGTACGAGACGTTCGCGGCCGTGGCGGAGAACCGGTTCAACGGCACCCTGGCCGGCACGCTCACCCTCACCGGCGGCTGCGGCGGCATGGGTGGAGCGCAACCGCTCGCGGTGACCCTGAACGACGGTGTCTGCCTGATCGTCGATGTGAACAAGGCCCGCCTCGATCGCCGGGTGCAGCACCGCTACCTGGACGAGATCGCCACCGACCTGGACGACGCGATCGAGCGGGTGCTGCGGGCCAAGGGTGAGCGCCGGGCGCTCTCCGTCGGGCTGGTCGGCAACTGCGCCGAGGTCTTCCCCGAACTGCTGCGTCGCGGTGTCCCGATCGACGTCGTCACCGATCAGACCAGCGCCCACGACCCGCTGTCGTACCTGCCGGAGGGCGTCTCGGTCGAGGACTGGCCGGACTACGCGGAGCGCAAGCCGGAGGAGTTCACCGCCCGCGCCCGCGCCTCGATGGCCCGGCACGTCCAGGCGATGGTGGAGTTCCAGGACGCCGGCGCCGAGGTCTTCGACTACGGCAACTCCATCCGCGACGAGGCGCGGCTCGGCGGGTACGACCGCGCGTTCGAGTTCCCCGGGTTCGTCCCCGCGTACATCCGGCCGCTGTTCTGCGAGGGCAAGGGCCCGTTCCGCTGGGCTGCCCTCTCCGGCAACCCGAAGGACATCCACGCCACGGACCGGGCCGTGATGGACCTGTTCCCCGACAACGACCGGCTCCAGAAGTGGCTGCGCGGCGCCCAGGAGAAGATCGCGTTCCAGGGCCTGCCGGCGCGCATCTGCTGGCTGGGCTACGGCGAGCGGGACAAGGCCGGCCTGCGGTTCAACGAGATGGTCGCCGCCGGCGAGCTCGCCGCGCCGATCGTCATCGGGCGGGACCACCTGGACGCTGGCTCGGTCGCCTCGCCGTACCGGGAGACCGAGGCCATGCTCGACGGCTCGGACGCCATCGCCGACTGGCCACTGCTGAACGCGCTGATCAACACCGCATCCGGGGCGTCCTGGGTGTCGATCCACCACGGCGGCGGCGTTGGCATCGGCCGGTCGATCCACGCCGGGCAGGTGTCGGTCGCCGACGGGACCGCCCTGGCGGCCGAGAAGCTGGCCCGCGTGCTGACCAACGACCCCGGTATGGGCGTCATCCGCCACGTCGACGCCGGCTACGAACGCGCCGAGCAGGTCGCCGCCGAGCGGGGCGTCCGGATCCCGATGCGGGAGAGCTGAGCCGCCACGATGACCTTCGACAGCATGTGGGCGGCGATCGAGCCGATCGGGCGTGAACGCCGCACCGGCGGCTACCGGCGGTTCGCCTGGACCCGGGAGGACCACGACCTGCGCGAGTGGTTCGCGCAGGAGTGCCGGGCCCGCGGGTTGGACCTCACCACCGACCGGATGGGCAACCAGTGGGCCTGGTGGGGCGACCCGGATGCCGCCGTCTCCGCCGGTGACCCCGGCGTCGTCGTCGGCTCGCACCTGGATTCGGTGCCCGACGGCGGCGCGTTCGACGGCCCGCTCGGCGTGGTCAGCTCGCTGGCCGCGGTGGACGCGCTGCGGGCGCGGGGATTCCAGCCCGCCCGGCCCATCGGCGTGGTCAACTTCGTCGACGAGGAGGGTGCCCGCTTCGGGGTCGCCTGCGCCGGGTCGCGGGTCATCACCGGCGTCCTCGACTCAGACCGGGCGCGCGGTCTGCGGGACGCCGACGGGGTGACGATGGCCGAGGCGATGCGGACGGCCGGCCGGGACCCGGCGACGCTGGGACCCGACGCGGAGACGCTCCGCCGGCTCGGCGCGTTCGTCGAACTGCACGTGGAGCAGGGCCGCGGGCTGGTCGACCTGGGCCACCCGGTCGCCGTCGCCACCGACATCTGGCCGCACGGCCGCTGGCGGATCGACTTCCCGGGCGTCGCCAACCACGCCGGGACCACCCGGCTTGAGGACCGGCGGGACGCGATGCTGGGCTTCGCGGACGCGGTCCGCGCGGCCCGCGCCGCCGCCAGCGCGTATGGGTGTGTCGCCACCATCGGCAAGGTGACGGTCCAGCCCAACGGGGTCAACGCGATCCCGAGCCACGTGACCGGCTGGCTCGACGCGCGCGGGCCGGCCGAGTCCGGGGTACGCCGGACGGTGGCCGACGTGACGGCGGTGGCGGCGGAGCACGGGGCGACGGTGACCGAAAGGTCCTGGACCCCGACCACCGCGTTCGACACCGGACTCGTCGACCGGCTCGCGGGCCTGCTCGGGGACGTGCCACGCCTGGGCACCGGGGCGGGGCACGACGCGGGCATCCTCGCCGCCGCGGGCGTCCCCACCGCCATGCTCTTCGTCCGCAACCCCACCGGAGTCTCGCACTCGCCGGAGGAGTTCGCCGAACGCGAGGACTGCCACGCCGGCGTGGCCGCGCTGGCCCGCGTCGTGGCGGAGCTCGCCGCATGAGCGAGCGGTGGCAAGCCGCGTACGCGCTGCTGCCGTCCGGGCCTGCCCGGGACGTGACCTTCGAGGTCAGCTACGGCCGGTTCACCGCCGTCCGCCCGGGCTCGGCCCCCGGAGACGCGCGGGTGCTCCCGGGGGCGCTGACCTGGGTGGAGCGCAACTTCGGCTACGCCATCGCCCGCGCCTACGCCGGACACTCAGGCAGCGGCGGTGACGCCGGCACCACCGCTACCTATTCGGGCAGCGATCCACGAGGTAGCAGCGCGCTGGCCGCACTCACTAGTGAGCCGCATCCGCTCGCGTGACATCGGTTCGAGTGGGTCCTGACTGCGGGGTTGGGACCCACTCGGTCGCAAGGTCTGCGGCTGCCGGGCCGAGGCCATCCCGGCGGCGTGATACGTGCGCGGCCGTGACGGACGGTGCCCTTCGCTGCGCCTGCCCTGCGACGCTGCCGGCGCCCAGCTCCTGAATTGGGGGACGCCTGGCCAGCCAGCCAATCGACCGTCGAGTTGTGGGGGCCACCCGACCGGCGGTAGACGGGTGGGTGCCCATCACTTCGGGGGTGGCCTCGCGGCCGGGCAGGCAATGGGGCGAACCGTTCGATGCCGCCAGCCGCTCGGGCACATCCTTGCCATGTTGGTTAACTGGTGTTCTACTTCACTAGAACAATCCGCGATGCCCGGAGCGGACAAGGAGGAGCACTAGGTGATCAACTTCCATGTCGACCGGTCCAGCAGCGTCCCCGCCTACGCCCAACTGGTGCGGCAGGTGCGTGAAGGGCTACGGATCGGGACGCTGCGGCCCGGGGACCAACTCCCCACCGTGCGCAGCGTGGTGACCTCGTGCACGGTCAACCCGACCACGGTGCTCAAGGCCTACCGGGAACTGGAGCTGTCCGGCCTGGTGGAGGCGCGGCAGGGGGCGGGCACCTTCGTCAGCGGAACGCTCGGCCACGCGGATCCCCATGTCATGGCCCGCCTACGCGGCAGCCTGGCCCGGTGGCTCGGCCAGGCCCGCGAGGCCGGTCTGGAGGACGAGGACGTCCAGGCGCTGCTCGCCTCGGTGATCGTGGAGAACTCGGCGCGCAGGGCCCAGGCTGGCGGCGACCGGACGCAGGGAGAACCGGCATCGGGCGCCGGGTTCCAGAAGAAGGAAGGCGCCGCATGAGTGAGGAGTCCATCGCCGTGGAAGCCCGCGACGTGGGCAGACGCTACGGCGCCGTCTGGGCGCTGCGGGAGTGCAGCTTCCAACTGCCCGCCAGCCGAATCATCGCGCTGGTCGGCGCGAACGGCGCGGGCAAGTCGACGCTGATGAGCATCATCGCCGGTACGTTGGCGGCCAGCAGCGGCTCGCTGCTGGTCCATGGCCGACCGGTGGTGAAGGGCAGGTCCACCAACGGGGGTGGTTCTGCCGGGAGCCGGGTCGCGATCCTGGCCCAGGACAAGCCGCTGTACCGGGACTTCAGTGTGTCGGACATGCTCCGTTTCGGACGGTCGATGAACCAAGTGTGGGACCAGCGGCGGGCGCTGTCGTGGCTTCAGCGCTTCGATATCCCCCTGGACCGCCGCTGCGGCAAGCTGTCCGGCGGGCAGCGGGCGCAGGTCGCGCTGGCGGTCGCCCTGGGCTCACGCCCGGCGGTGCTGTTGTTGGACGAGCCCCTCGCGAACCTGGACCCGGTGGCCCGTACTGAGGTGACCGGTGAACTCATGGCGGAGGCCGCCGACGGCGACATGACGGTCATGCTGTCGACTCACATCATCGCCGAGCTCAGTGGGGTCGGTGACCATCTGCTGCTGCTCGACGCGGGCCGGCCTGTGCTCACCGGCGATGTCGAGGAGTTGCTCGATAGCCACGTTCGGTTGACCGGGCCACGCGCGGACCAGCCACCTGGTCCGGGCGCGATCGTCCAGGCGCAGCACACTGACCGCCAGTCCACGTTCGTCCTCCGGCAGCCAGCGCTACCGACGGCGCACGCCGTCGTCGCCCCCGGCTGGACCGCCCAGCCCATCACGCTGGACGAGCTGATCCTGACCTACCTCAAGGCATCGCCCAAGGCACACCTTGATCTGGAGACAGCAGCATGAGCCCAGTCACCCGAGCGCCCGCCCCCACGAACCGCCAGGCTGATCTCGGGTCCGCCGAGGGCGTCCGCGGTCTGCTGTGGCTGACCTGGCGTCAGCACCGCTGGACCCTGATCGGCATGCTCGTCCTGGCTGCGGTCCTGGTGGGCTGGATGACCTACCTATCCATGGAACTGACAGACCTGTGGCACCAGTGCGGCAACGCGTACTGCCCGGAGAACTCCCCACAAGGCGAGCGGCTCGCCGGGTCCTCGCGCCTGGTCCTGACCTTGGGCGCCCTGTCACGGCTGGTGCAGTACATGCCGCTGCTGATCGGCGTGTTCATCGGCATCCCGGTGCTGACCAGGGAGCACGAGCAGCGAACCCTGCTGCTGGCCTGGAGCCAGGACGTGTCCCCTCAGCGCTGGCTGTGGACCAAGCTGGGCATGCTCGGCCTGTTCGTGGCGGCGGTGACCGCGGCCGTCGCCGGGGTCAGCGACCACCTGGAGCGAATGAGGACTCTGGTCGCTCCGGGAACCCTGTTCGACTACGTGCCGTTCCTGAACACCGGGATGCTGCCGGTCGCGATCAGCATCTGCTGGTTCGCGGTCGGCGTCGCACTCGGCGCCGCGATCAAACGCACGCTCCCCGCCGTGTTCGGCGTGATCGCGGGATTCATCGGCCTGACCTACCTCGTCCAGTGGCGCTACCCCACCCTGATGAAGCCGCTGTCCGCGCAGCTACGAGTGGGCGGCCCGGACGGTGGTCTGTTGCGCGACAACGCCCTGGTCGTCAAGGGCGGCATGATCGACTACGGCAGGGACGGGCCGTCCGGCGCGTTCGACGCCTCCGGGCGCCAGCTCAGCGGCGTCGAGCTGCAACGCCTCTGCCCGCCCGACAACGATGGCGGCAAGATCCTCTCCTGCGAGTTCGACAACCATCTTCTGCACCACCTGCAGTACCAGCCCGGCAGCCGAATTCCCGACTTCCACCTGATCGTCGCGACCGGCTACCTGGGCCTGACCGCGGTGGCGCTCGCCGCCGTCTGGTGGATCGTCCGCCGCACCAACCTCAGCGCGGGCTGACCCCAGCCGCCGAGGTGTCGCACCCTCCGCGCAGGTGCGAGCCGGCGGCTGCGGCGGCCGACTGCTGCTGACTCATCGCTCCGGCCGCGGCTTCACTCGGTTCACCGCAGGTCTGGGCTGGAGGAGTGTCGCGCGGGTGCTGTGCGGGTCGTGATGGCTGCGGCGTAGCGCGGTCGGGTGTTGCCGGCTTCCTGGGTCCAGTTCGTCGCGGTCTGTAGGTGCAGGCCGAGGAGCTGGCTGAGCACTGCGGCGGGTAGCTGTCCGGTGAGGTCCATGAGGGTGGTGTTGTGGCTCACGCGGGCGGGGACGCCGAGGCGTCGTAGCCGCGCGCCGAGTTGTTGCGCGCTGAGCGGCTGGCCTGGTGCGGCACCGGGGAACAGCCAGCGGTTCGCCGCGGTGCGGCCCACGGCGGTGTGCCCGTCCCGCCGCTGACCATTCGCTCTGTCTCATTTATCGCACGAGCGAGCAGCGGTCGCTTGACCGGTCGATGTCGGCGTCACGCCTCCTCTTGATATAGGGGAGCCGTGCCGCCACCAGGACACGTGCCCCGCACGTTTCAGGCGAACGCTACGGCAGGTTGGCGGTGAGTTCTTCGCGCCATTGCCGCGAAGCGTTTGCGCATCTCACTGATGTGGGCGGGTCGGCACCGTAGGCGGCGAAACGGCGGTCCGGGTAGCGCTCCAGCATGCCGAACAGGTCCGCCAGGATGCGCCGGTCGAACCCCGCGTCGGATTGTTCGGCCAGCTCGCACAGCCGCGTCCGGGTGTAGCGGCCGGTCATGAGGGCCGCGTCGATGTCCAGGAAGTCTCGGGGCTCGGCGCGCGTGTCTAGTTGCCCTGCTCGACCTCGGGTCCGGCGCGGCCCAACGGTGAGGCGTTAATCTCGGCCGGACCTGCCGGTCAGCGGGCTGCCCAGTACTCGGCCCGCACCGTGAATCGTCGTGCTGGTGCGGCGCGTCGTAGATCCGCCGTCTGGTGCCGGCATGGTGGTAAGAGTCAGCCAGTGGATGCCGGGCGACCTCCACGGTCGTCGGTAGCTGCTGGTGTCTGCCCGCCGTCTCCGCCGTTCTGATCAAGCCGGCCGTGACGCCGCTCTACCGCACTGCAGCGCAACTGACGGGTTCGACCGAAACGTCCCCCTCGAGATCGGGAACGCGGGAGAGTTGCTGCAAAGCCTCACCCGCGTGAAGGAGGAGGGGTGCCGAGCCGTTGGCGCTTGTTGGCACTGCTCGCGGTCGCCGCCGTCGTTTCGCTGGCCGAGTCCCTCGTGCTGGTGCCGATCGGGTTCCGGCAAGCGGAGGGAATGATCGGGCAGGCTTCGGCGGTCTGGCCGTACGACTCCTACCACGACATGCGCTGGCTGTTGGTCTACCACAACTCCTGGTGGGTGTTCGGGCTGGGCCTGGTCGGGGCGATCGCGGTGCGCGGTGCGCTGTCCGCGCTGCTGGTCGGCCTGTCCTGGCCGGCCGGGAGGCCACGGCCATTACGGCGGACCCTGCTGCTGCGCAATCTCGGCCTGGCGGCGTTGACGGCCGCCATCGTCGCGCCGTTCGCTGCGCTCGCGGTGGCCGCTTCGGTGGTGTCCCTGTCCTGGGTTCTGTTCGCCTCGCTGATCCCCATGGTGATACTCGCCCCGTTCCTGCAGCGGATGGCGGTGGGGGTGAGCTGGTGGCGTGGCCTGCCGACGGCGGAGCTGTTCGGCTGGTCGTCGTTGAGCTTTGTGGTCATCACCGCTGCCGGTGGCCTGGTGTGGAGCGCTCCTGAGGAGTGGACGCCGGTCGTCGCCGTGGCCGTCGGGGTGGTCAACGGCCTGCTCTGGAACCGGACCGTGCGGGCGGCCGTGCTGCCCTCCCACGTGCGGTTGCGGCGGCTGCCGGTGGTACCGATCGTCGTGGTGCTGGTGCTGGTCATCCCGCTGGTGGGGCAGGCGCTCACCCAGCGCCACAGCGAGACGAGCAGTTTCTCGCCACCGATCTTCAACCGGCCGCTACCCCAGCGGGTGCCCTCCGCGGTGATCCTGCTCGCCGGCCACAATTCCGCGTACGACGGCCGACCCGCCGCGGATCCGAATGTGGAGCGGTACTCGTACAACGGCCTGGACTCGGGTGGCCGTCCGCTGCCGTACCGGTCGACCGCCACCCACCGGTCGCTGGAGTCCAGCGCGCAGCTGCTCGCCGCGCAGGTCGAGGCGGTACACCGGCGCACCGGCCGGCCGATCGCCCTGGTCGGGGAGAGCGAGGGGGCGATGGTGGCCCGTACCTACCTACGAAACCCGCCGAAATCACCGGTGACGGCGCTGGTGATGCTCAGCCCGCTGGTCCGCACCGGCCGCGCGTACTACCCGCCACCGACCGCCGACTCCGGCTACGGAGTGGCCACCGGCTGGCTGCTACGCGTCATGTACACGCTCGCGGGCGTCGGCTCCGCATCCGACGACCACCCAGATGAGCCGTTCATCCGCTCACTGCTGGAAGGCGCGCCGTTCTACCGCTTCCAGACCATGTGCCCGATTCCGGGCGTGCGGGTGATCGCCTTCCTGCCGACCGTCACCGCGGCGGAGTCCACGCCAGGTCCGTTCACCAAGATCCCCGTGGTCGAGGTGCCGTCCCTCCACGTCGAGTTACTCGGCCGGCAGATGGTTCACGACGAGGTGATCGACTTTCTCGCCGGAGCGAACGTCGGCCACGTCCGTAGCGAGTACGGCCTGCTCCAGCGGCTCGGGGCAGCCTGGCAAGCGCCCCTTCTGACGGTCAACGCGAACCCGGTGTGGCGGTCCAAGGCGCCACCCGGAGCAGCGTTCTCATCGGCCCGGATCTGCCGTACGCCCCGGTGAGCGACAACCGACGGCCGGTTCCTGGGATGCGGCGCCCCTGGCACGGCCACCGCAACGGGTATCATGCATCAAGCTCAGGGGGAGTCCGGGCAGTGGTCTAGCGGAAGTTTGGAGCTATGTCGGCGGCGCACAGGGCATCCGCTGGGGTCGCCGACAACGACGTCTCGAAGAAGGACGTGATCGTCCAGAGGCTTCGTGAGGAGATCGTGTCCGGCGTCATCGCGCCCGGGGAGAAGCTCTCGGAGGCGCGCCTCGCCGAGCGGTTCGGGGTCAGTCGGATGCCGGTGCGTGAGGCGTTCAAGGAGCTCGAAGGCGCCGGATTCGTCTCGATCGAGCGTCGCCGTGGCACGTTCGTCAAGAGCCTCAGCCGGCACGAGATCCTCGATCTGTTCGAGGTGCGTGAGGCGGTCGAGGGGATGACCGCCCGGCTGTGCGCGAACCGCGCCAGCAACGAGCTCATCGCGCGGATCGACGAGGTGATGGCGTCGATGCAGGACTGCGTCGACGCTGGCGACACCGACGGCTACAGCGCCACGGACGCGCGGTTGCACGAGCTCATTACCGAGGGTGCTGGCAACGATCGGTTGAGCGACCACTACCGGTTGCTGGTCCAGCATCTGAACCGCGGCCTGCTGTCGTCGATCGTGACCAGGCGAGAGGGGCGGATGCGGCGGTCGCTCGCTGAGCACCGCGCCGTCGTGTACGCCATCCGCGCGCGGGACGCCGATGCGGCGGAAGAGGCCATGCGTGCCCACGTGCAACGCGGTCGCCTCGAACTCCAGGACGAGGTCACGGCGAAGTTCGGTCACTGACCGGTCGGTCGCCGGCCGGTCCGGCGCCTGTTCCCGGGCGCGGCCTGACCGGCCCTCCTTCCACCATCGCCTGTGCCGACGCCGAGTCGGCCCGGCCTGCGGCAGGTCATCCGAGGTTCAGGTCCGATCAACCTCTTGACAACTGGTATGGCAGATCAGCAGTATCTGGTTCACGTCACCGCGTTTCCGCAGTCTACGTGCCTGCATCTGCCATACCAGTCTCTTCAACGGTCCGTTTCACCCCCCTGTTACCTAAACGGGCAGCAGCCGACGAAAGGGCTCGCATGCGTACCAAGATCAGGGTCTTGTCAGCCGTTACCGCCATACCCCTCGCGCTCTCGGCGTGTGGGCCCTCGGGCGACGTAGCGGCCGCCGACGGGACCAAGAGCATCGGTTTCATCTCCCAGGCTCCCCGCAACGACGGCGGGTTCACCCAGTTCGGCCTGGCCGGCGTCAACGCGGCGATCGAGGCTGACAAGAACCTCAAGCTGTCCTCCATCGTCGACAACGCCGCCAACTCCCAGGAGCAGATCCAGGGCCTTGAGTCGCTGGCCGCGAAGAACCAGATCGTGGTCGCCGACGGCGCCTCGTTCAACAAGTCCGTCGCGGTCGTGGCGCCGAAGTATCCGAAGGTGCGCTTTATCCTGGTGGCCGCCGACCTCGACGCCTACGCCGAGAACGTGACCTCGGTCAGCGCCGCCGTCGGCTACAACGCCATCGTCGTCGGGGCCGTCGCCTCGGCGCATTCCCGGACCAAGAAACTCGGGATGATCGCCGGCCTCCAGGTTCCCGCTTCGGGCGCGTGGTACTACGGCATGGCTCAGGGAGCCGCGCTGGAGAACCCGAACACCAAGGTCGTGCAGACCTACACCGGCGACTACAACGATGTCGGCAAGGCGAAGCAGGCCGCCGAAGCCATGATCGCCAGTGGCGTCGACTCGATCCTCTCCGACCTCGACAGCGGCTCCGGGGGCGTCTACCAGGCCGCCGGCGGGTCCGCCAGCCCCGCCGACGTGTACGACGTCTTCGCCCTGCACTGCGACTCGAGTCCCCACATCATCGGCTCCGGTGTAGTGAGCTGGTCCGACATCCTGAAGAACGCTGTCGCCGACGCCGCCGCCGACAAGCTGCCGGCTGGCGCCATCAGCTACGGCCTTGGCACCGGCGCGCTGCGGTTCGAGTTCTGCCCGGGCAAGGGGACGGCGGAGGAGAAGGCGCTCGTCGAGCGGATCACCAAGGACATCACCGACGGCAAGATCGTTGCCGACAAGGGTGTTCTCCTTCCCAAGCCGGCCTACCACTTCGAGCAGCGTTAGGCCGCCGTCGATGAAGACTCGTCCCGATTCCGGCCCCGCCCTCCGCGGCGCGGACACCAGAGCCCCCGCTCTCCGGCTCACCGGAGTGACCAAGAGGTTCGGCTCCTTCGTCGCCAACGACGCCGTTGACCTCGACATCGCCTGGGGTGAGATCCACGCCCTCCTCGGCGAGAACGGTGCGGGCAAGACGACGCTCATGCGGATCGTCACCGGCCTCTACACCCCCGATGAGGGTGGCATCGAGCTCGACGGAGAGCCGGTGCGCTTCCGCAAGCCCGAGCACGCACTGCGGGCCGGAATCGGGATGGTCCACCAGCACTTCACGCTGGTACCGACCCTGACCGAGCTGGAGAACCTCGCCATCGCACCCGCCGCCGTCCCATGGCGCAACGGTCTGGCCGAGGCGCGCCACCGATCACAGGAGGTCGCTTCGGCGACCGGCCTGCGGATCACGCCCGACCGGCTGGTCGCCGACGCGTCGGTGGGGGAGCGGCAGCGACTGGAGATCGTCAAGCTGCTGTGCCGCGGCGCCCGGATCCTGATCTTCGACGAGCCGAGCGCCGCGCTGAGCCCGGGCGAGTGGGACGAACTCGCCAACCTGATGCGGCGGCTCGCCGCCGACGGTCACGCGGTCATCCTGATCTCGCACAAACTTTCAGAGGTCTTCAGCGTCGCGGACCGGTACACCGTGCTGCGCCGAGGCGCGGTGAGCGGCTCGGGAACCATCGCGGAGGCGACCCCCGACCACCTGGTGACCCTGATGGTCGGCGATCGCGTGGCCGACCGTCCGCCGCTCCCCGCCGGCACGCCGGGTCCCGCCGTCCTCACCATCCGCGGCCTCGACGTCGCTCGGGACGACAGCCAGCCGGCCGGGCCGAAGGCACTCCAGGGCATCGACCTCGAGGTGCGCCGAGGCGAGATCCTGGGGATCGCCGGTGTCGCCGGTAGCGGTCAGTCCGAACTCGTCGAGGTGCTCGTGGGCATCCGGCGGACGCTGTCGGGCACCATCGAGCTGGCGGGGCGGCCATTCACCCACCGATCGCCGCGAGCGTTCTTCCGAGCCGGCGGAGCCGTGATTCCGGAGGACCGGCACCACGCGGCGATCGTCCCCGGGATGGCCCTGTGGGAGAACATCACCCTACGGTCGCTGCGCCGCGCGCCGCTGAACAGGCGGGGACTGCTCGACATCCGGGCGGCGTGCGCCGAGGCCCGCCGGCTGATGGACGAGTTCGACGTGCGCGCCGACAGCGAGAACCTGCCGATCGGGCGGCTCTCCGGCGGAAACCAGCAGAAGGCCGTCCTCGCCCGGGAACTGTCGGGGAATCCGGCCCTGCTGATCGCCGCGCAGCCGGTGCGGGGTCTCGACGTACGAGCGGCGGACTTCGTCTACCGGAGCCTCGTCGCGCACCGCGAACGCGGTGGTGCCGTGCTGCTGATCTCCATGGACCTCGACGAGGTCATCTCGATGTCCGACCGGATCGCGGTGCTCGCTCACGGCCGCATCCAGGGCGTCGTCGACGCCGCGAAGGCCACCCGCGCCAGCCTCGGCGCCCTCATGACGTCGTCGGGAGAGGCCCTGTGATGCTGTCGAAAGACCTGGTCATGCGGCTGCTCGTGCAGGTGGGGGTGGCCTTGGCGGCGCTGGTCGTCGGCGCGTTCCTGCTGGTGGCGATCGGGGTGGCGCCGCCCGACGCGTTCCACGCCTTCTGGAGCGGCACATTCGGGACGCCGGCCAACGCCGGTACGACCCTGACCCAGGCCGTGCCGCTGCTCCTCGTCGCGCTCGGCTGGATCCTGACCACCCGGGCCGGACGTCTGCACGTCGGATTTCCCGGTCAGATCCTCGCCGGTGGATCCCTGGCCACGGCGGTCGGGCTGCAGTGCGGAAGCCTGCCGGGCCCGGTCGCGGTGGGGCTCACCGCCGTCGCCGGCATCGTCGGCGGGGCACTTTGGGCGGGCCTGACCGCCTGGTTGTGGGCCTCGCGCGGGGTCCTTGAGATCGTGTCGTCGCTCCTGCTCAACCTGGTCGCGATCCAGGTCGCGAACTGGTTGGTCCGGGGGCCGCTGCAGGGCTCCCTGGACGGTCAACCGCAGTCGGCGAACTTCCCGGCCGCGGCACTGTGGCCGAGCGTCGAGTCGATCCCCGGGCGCACGCTCTCGTACGACGTGGTGCTCCTCCCGGTGTGCGCCGTCGCCGTGGTGCTGCTGCTGTCGCGCACCGCGTTCGGCTTCCGCCTGCGGGTAGCCGGCGGCAACCAGGAGGCCGCTCGGTGGTCGGGCATCGATCCGGTCCGCGAAGGGGTCTCGGCCATCGTGATCTCCGGTGGGTTCGCCGGTCTCGCGGGCGCCGCGCTGCTCTTCGCCGGTTCCGCGCCCTGGATGAGCGACGGATTCGAAGCCGGCGTCGGCTTCAACGGCATCGCGGTCGCCCTGCTGGCGCGCAACTCACCGGTCGGCGCGGTCGCCGCCGCCGTCGTGTTCTCCGCGCTGAACGTTGGTGGGACCGCCATGCAGGCCCAGCTGGATGTGCCGTCCTCGCTGGCGTCGGTGCTCCAGGGCGCCGTCATCGTGCTGGTCCTGGTGGCGGCCGTCGTCCTGAGGGGCAGGAGGGCGCCGTCCGTGGCCAGGCCCGCCCCCGCCCGTCGCCGGGCCGGCGTCGTCGCCCGCGGCGGTGCCCGAACCGAGGAGGCCTGACATGGGCATGTTCGACGTCGCGTTCCTCGTCTCGGCGATCACGATCGCCGCTCCGATCCTGCTCGCCGCCACCGGGGAACTCGTCTCCGAGCGGGCCGGCGTACTGAACGTCGGGCTCGAAGGTGTGCTACTCGTCGGCGCCTTCGGCGGCTACCTCGTGATGGCCGGCACCGGGAACATCGCGGTCGGTTTCCTCGGCGGCATCGTCGGCGGCCTGCTGTTCGGGGCGCTGATGGGCGTGCTCGCGATCGAGACCAAGGTCGACCAGATCATCTCCGGCATCGCGCTGACCCTGCTCGGCTACGGCCTGACGGCGTTCCTCAACGACGACCTCTTCAGCAAGCCACGCGCCTTCGACCCGCTGCCCCGACTCGCGATCCCGCTGCTCTCGGACGTGCCTGTCCTCGGGCCCGCCCTGTTCACCCAGGACGCCTTCATCTATGCCACGGCCGTAGTCGTCGTCCTCGTGGGCCTGGCGTTGACTCGGACGACCTGGGGCATCAACCTGAAGGCGACCGGTGAGAGCCCGGTGTCCGTCGACGCCGCCGGCGTCAGCGTCCGCGGGCTGCGCTGGGCCGGTGTCCTTCTCTCCGGGGCCTGCGCCGGAGCGGCGGGAGCGTACATCTCCATCGGCGACGTCGGTGTCTTCCGTGAGGCGATGACCGGCGGGCGTGGTTACCTGGCGATCGCCGCCGTCCTGTTCGGCGGCTGGCGGCTGAGCGGTCTGGGCCTTGCCGTCGCGATCTTCGCGGTCACCGATGCCACCCAGTTGCGGCTGCAGGCCGTCGGCGACATCCCTCGTGAGGTGTGGATTGCCGCGGCCCTACTCATCCTGGTGGCCATCGGCGCCGGGCGCGTCCGGCGTGCGGCTGCGGCCTCCCGTCCCGACCGGCGGCGGGCCGGTGCCGTCGAGCTCGCCGGCCTGGCCGTGGTCGCGGCGCTGGTCGTGCTCGCCGTTGTCCGACCGGCCGTGACGTTGCCGGTGTCCCTGTGGCTCGCCATGCCGTACGTGCTGGCACTCGTCGCCCTCGCCGTCGAGGGCAAACGGCGGCACAAGGCGCCGGAGGCGCTCGCCGTTCCCTATCTGCGAAGTGAGGTCTGACTTTGATCACCGACGTGCACACGCACTTCTGGACTCGGGAGCACCAGTGCTCTCCCTGGACGGACGGGCTGGGGCGGGTCTCGAAGACGCTGGCCTCCGACGAGATCGACCTGGTCACGGTGGAGTCCTACCGTCGGGGCGTCGCGCCCGCCGAGCGGACGATCGTCTTCGGGCTCCAGGCGCAGGCCTCTGGGATCATGGTCCCCAACGATGCCGTCGCCGCATTCGTACGAGAAGTCGGCGGGCAGACCGTCGGCTTCATGTCGGTCGACCCGACCCGCCACGACGCCGTCGACGAAGTGGAGCGCTGCCACGCGGAACTTGGGCTGGTCGGCATCAAGATGGGGCCGATCTACCAGGGAACCTCGCCGCTGCACCCCATGACGATGCGGGTCTTCAAGACCGCGGAGCGGCTCGGCCTGCCCGTGATGATCCACCAGGGCGCGATCTTCGCGAACGCCGGCCGGCTGCCCGACGCCAACCCGCTGCTGCTCGACGACGTGGCGTGCACCTTCCCCGACCTGCGGATCGTGGTCGCACACATGGGTCACCCGTGGATCTACGAGACCGTCGTCGTGATGCGCCGGCACCCCAACGTCTTCGCCGACACGTCCGCGATCGCGAGCCGTCCGACGGTGCTGGCGAACGCCTTCTCGGCCGCCAAGGAGTACGGCGTCCTCTCCAAGGTGCTCTTCGGCAGCGACTCCCCGATGGTGTCCGCCGCCAGCGCGACCACCGCCCTCGAACGGATCGTCGCGCGGATGCGGCAGATCGCGCACACGCCCATCACCGACGAGGAACTGCACGGGATCCTGCACCGCCCCTCGTTCGACCTGCTCGGCATCGAGGCACCCGCGGCGCCCCCGCCGAACGCGACCGAACTGGCCCGAACCGCCCACTGACTGTTCTACGGAAAGAGCCATGACGACGAACCAGACCACTCATCCCTCGGTGTTCCTGGACGCTGAGGCCGTCCTGGAAGGCCAGCTCCCCGTCGAGATCTCGATGGAGCCGATCCTCCGGGGCGCGCCGTTCGCCTACGAGAGAGTCCTGTACGACGCTGCGGGCTCGTTCTTCGCCGTCTGGGCGTGCGACGCCGGTGTCTATCCCCGCGTGAAGGACAGGCGGGGCTCGTTCATGTACATCATCTCCGGCGAGGCCACCATCACGGACGAGGACGGCACCACCCACGAGCTGACCGCCGGCAGCGTGATCGTGCTGCCGTACGGCTGGGTCGGCGCCTGGGACATCCGCGAGACCATCCGGAAGGTCTACCTGCACACGACCCCGGTGCCGCCGTACCGCGAGGGCGTGCAGCCGTCCGCCTTCCTGGGCGCGGCCGACGTGCTCGGAGGTGACCTGCAGCTCCCGCTGGTGGCGGGAGGGGCCTCCTGGGCGCCGCCGGTCGCCGAGACCGTCGTGTTCGACGGCCCCGACGGCCGGTGCGCCGTCCAGGAACGCGGACCGGGGGTGTACCGGCGGGCGGCGGCCGAGGGGGCCTCCTACCTGTACGTCATCTCCGGCGAGGCCACCGTCGCGGACGAGGACGGCACCTCGCACGAGTTGACCCCCGGCAGCGCCGTCGCCCTGCCGGACGGCTGGGCCGGCACCTGGGACATCCGCACCACGATCCGCACAGTCCACGTCGACACCGCACCGATCGCCGACAAGTGATCGGGACAGGAGAAACTGTGATCAACGACGACCCCTACGCGGCCGTGACCCCGGCGCCACCGCTGCGGGTATTCAGCAACGACCTCGTCGACGGCACGGAGATGCCGCTGCCCTACCGCGATCCGGACATCGGCGGCACGAACGCCTCACCCCACCTGGCCTGGGCGGACTTCCCGGCCGAGACCAAGAGCTTCGCGATCACCTGCTACGACCCGGACGCTCCCACCGGGGTCGGTTTCATGCACTGGGCCGTCGCGAACATTCCCGCCTCCGTGACCTCGCTGCCCGCCGGCGCCGGTGCGCCGGACGGACCGATGCCGCCGGGGTCCCTTACCCTCCCCAACGACCTGCGGATGCGCCAGTACATCGGCCCCAACCCGCCGAACGGCTCGGGCCGCCACCGCTACGTGTTCATCGTCCACGCGGTCGACGTCCCCGCGCTCGAGATCGATCCCGAGCTGACCCCGGTCGTCCTGGGCTTCAACCTGCACTTTCACACGCTGGCGCGAGGGAGCATGACCGTGTGGGTGGACGCGGAGGCACTGAGATGACAGGAATCCGCCCGACAAGCCCCACCGGCGGTACCCGCCACGCCGAGGTCGCGGGCGCCGGGTTCGCCGGTCTCACCGTGAGCATCGCGCTCGCCCGCCGTGGCTGGACCGTCCGCCTGCACGAGCAGAACGACCAGGTGCGCGACTTCGGCGCCGGCATCCTGCTGTGGCGCAACGCGATGCTGGCCCTCGAGGTCATCGGGGTAGCCGGGGCAATCCGGGCGAACGGCGTACAGCCCGGCACCTACGACACCAGCCTGAACGGCGACCCGGTCTCGTCGGAGCTGGCCGGCTATCCCTACTGGGCGATAACCCGGCCAAAGCTGCACGCGCTGCTCGTCTCGGCTGCCCGTGAGGCCGGGGTCGAGATCGTTACCGGTTCCCAAGCGGTGGGCGCCGACCCGTCGGGCGCACTGCTCCTGGCGGACGGGGCCCGGCTGGCGGCCGACCTGGTGGTCGGTGCCGACGGCGCCGGCTCGGCCGTACGTAACTCGCTGTGCGAGCTCACCCAGGAACGTAAGAAGTACCAGGACGGCGTCTGCCGGGTCCTGATCCCGCGGCCCGAGGAGTTCCAGGGCCCCGGGTGGGACCGGGTCATCGACTTCTGGACGCTGGAGCCGGACCCGATGCGCATCCTCTTCATCCCCACCGGGCCCGACACGATCTACATGGGCATGATGGCGACCACCACCAACGAACGGGCCTCGCGAATCCCGATCGACGTCGAGGTCTGGTCGGAGCGCTTCCCGCACCTGGCCACGGCGGTGGAGCTGGCCGGCAGGGCCGAGGGCGGCCGACACGACAGCTACCAGACCAACCGGGTGACGCCCTGGTCGACCGGTCGGGCGGTGCTCGTCGGGGACGCGGCCCACGCCATGTGTCCCGCGCTCGGGCAGGGGGCCAGCGTCGGCCTCGTCAACGCGGTCGAACTCGCCCACACCCTCGACCAGTACGACGAGATCGGCGAGGCGCTCGCGGTGTGGGAGCAGCGTGAGCGGAGCATGACCGACGCCGCCCAGGCGCGCAGCGCCTACATGGCCGAGACCCGCACCCTGGCCAAGGGCAACGGCTTCACCCCCGAGGTCATGGAGACGGCGAACTTCGTGCTCTCCTCGGCCACGCCCGAGATCGAGGCGGCGTACCCGGTTCCGGAGGTGAACCGGTCGTGGTGAGCGGGCCGCAGACGGTCGTCATCGGCGACGTCGAGATCACCCGGATCCAGGAGTACGCCGGCCCCAGCCCGGCGACCCCCGGCTTCCTGTTCCCCGACAGCGACCCGGCGTACTGGCGGGACAACGCCGGATGGCTCGACCCGGACTTCTTCGACGCCGGCCAAGGGCAGCTCCGCTCGGTGCTGCACACCTGGCTGATCGGCAGCCAGGGGGCGGTGATCCTGGTCGACACCGGCGCCGGCAACGGCAAGGAACGCCCCTACGCCCCGGTCTACGCCCACCACGACACGGCGTACCTGGCGAACCTGGCCGCGGTGGGGGTCGCACCGGAGGACGTGGACGTCGTCGTCAACACCCACCTCCACGTCGACCACGTCGGATGGAACACCCGTCTGGAGGGCCGTGGCTGGGTGCCCACCTTCCCGAACGCGCGCTACCTCATCACCCAGGAGGACTTCGAGTTCTGGGACCCGGTGCGGAACCCGCGGCCGCCGGCCGACGGCAACCAGAACGTCTTCGAGGACAGCGTCGTCCCGGTGCACCGCGCGGGACTCGTCGAGCTCTGGAGCGGCGAGTACCGGATCGATTCCGACCTGGTGTTGCAGGCCACGCCCGGGCACACCCCCGGCTCCGCGGTGCTGCGGCTGGAGTCCGGGAACGCCGGCGCGCTCTTCGTCGGCGACATCATCCACTCACCCGTGCAGATAGCGAACCCGGACGTCAACAGCTGCTTCTGCGAGGACCCGGCGCTGGCCCGGGCGTCCCGCCGCCGCCTCCTCGCCGAGGCCGCGGACCGCTCGTTGCTGGTCTTCCCGGCCCACTTCGGCGGGCACTCCGCCTGTCACGTCGCCGCCGCCGACGACGTGTTCGTCATCCGCGACTGGGCCGACCTGGCCCGGATCTGAACCACCGCTCGGAAGGAACCCACCGTGACCGAAGACCTGTACGAGGCCGGCCTGGCGATGCGCCGCCGGGTGCTCGGCGACGCCCACGTCGACACGTCGCTGGCTGCCGCCACCGACTTCTCGATCGACCTGCAGGAGTACGTGACGAAGTACTGCTGGGGCGACATCTGGAACCGCCCCGGGCTCAGCCTGGAGGAGCGCAGCCTGATCAACCTCGCCATGATCACCGCCCTCAACCGGGGCCACGAGTTCAAGGCGCACGTCCGCGGTGCGCTGAACAACGGGGTCTCCCGGGAAAAGATCAAGGAGGTCCTCATGCAGACCGCCTTCTACTGCGGCGGGCCCGCGGCGTTGGAGAGTTTCCGCCTCGCAGCCGAGGTGTTCGCCGCGGTGGATGCCGAGTGACCGGGATGGGGATCGAGCACATCGGGTTCATCGGCCTCGGCAAGATGGGCCGACCGATGGCCTCGCGACTGTACGACGCGGGCTACCGACTCACCGTGGCCGACGCCGCACCGGACGTCGCCGAGGGATTCGTGACCGACCACCCGAAGGCGGTCACCGCCCACAGCGTCGACGGGTACCGCGCTGTGGACGCCCTGGTCCTGATGCTGCCGAACTCGGCGGTTGTCGAATCGGTGCTCGAGGGCGACGCGGTCGCGGGCGCCCTGCGAGCCGGCACCCTGGTCGTCGACATGAGCTCCTCCGAGCCGCTGCGCACCCGTGCGCTGGCCGAGCGGCTGGCCGCCCGGGGTTTGCGGATGCTCGACGCTCCCGTCTCCGGCGGGGTACGCGGCGCGGTCGCAGGAACGCTGGCGGTACTGGTCGGCGGGGAGGAGACCGATCTGGCCGAGGTGCGCCCGGCCCTGCAACGACTGGCCCGTACCGTCATCCCGGTCGGCCCCATCGGGTCCGGGCACGCGGCGAAGGCCCTGAACAACCTCGTCTCGGCTACCACCATCTCGGTGACCGTGGAGGCGCTGCGGCTGGGGGAGCGGTTCGGCATCCCGCCGGCGACGATGACCGAGGTGCTCAACAGCTCGTCCGGGCGCTCGAACACCAGCGAGAACAAGGTCGCCCAGTTCATGATCAGCGGCAGCCACGACTCGGGGTTCGCGCTGCAGCTGATGGCCAAGGACGTCGGGATCGCCGTCGACCTGGCACGCGAACTCGGCCAGGCCACCGAGGTTGCCGACGGCGTGGCCCGACAGTGGCGGCGCATCGCCGGGGAAGTCACGCCGCAGACCGACCACACCGCGATGTACGAGCTGATCGGCCGTGACCGGTGACCGCCCCGCTGCTGCACTGGATCGGCGGCGAGGCCGTCCCGCCGACCACCGGGAACTTCCGCTCCGGCACCAATCCGGCGACCGGCGGTGCCGGAGCACAGGTCGCGCAGGGCACGGCGGCCGATGTCGACCTCGCCGTGCGGGCGGCCCACGCCGCGGCGCCCGGGTGGCGTCGGATCGCCTCGCTGGAACGCGGCCGGATCCTGGCGGCCATCGGCCGGCGGCTGCTGGCGGACCTGGACGCCCTTGCCGAATTGGAGAGCCTCGACACCGGCAAGCCGCTCGCCCTCGCCACGGCCGAGATCCGCGGCGCCGCGGAGTACTTCGAGTTCTACGCGGCACTGGTGAACCTGCCGGCGGGCGACGTGCTCGACATCCAGCCCGACCTGCACGTCTACACGCTGCGCGAACCGTTCGGGGTGGTCGGGGTGATCACGCCGTGGAACCTGCCGCTCAACCAGGCGGCCCGGGCCTGCGCCCCGGCGCTCGCCGCCGGCAACACGATCGTCGCGAAGCCCGCGGAAACCACCTCCCAGACGACCGTTGCGCTGGCACGGATCGCCAGCGAGGAAGGGCTGCCGCCGGGGGTGTTCAACGTGGTGCTCGGCCGCGGCGACGAGGTCGGGACCGCGATCGTGCGGCACCCGCTCGTGCGTAAGGTGGCCTTCACCGGTTCGGTGCGGGTCGGGCAGGACATCGGGCGGATCGCGGCGGACCGAATCCTCCCGCTGACTCTCGAACTCGGCGGCAAGTCGGCCAACATCGTGTTCGCCGACGCCGATCTCGAGTTCGCCGCCGCCGAGGCCGTCCGAGCCTTCACGACCAACGCCGGCCAGGTCTGCTCCTCCGGAACCCGGCTTCTGGTGGAGCGGTCGGTCCAGGAGCGGCTCGTCGAGGCGCTGGTGGCGGCCGCCCGGCGGCTGCGTCCCGGCCAGGACGTGGGTCCGATGATCACCCGAGGCCAGTACGACACCGTGCAGCGGTACTTCGCGATCGCCGCCGAGGAGGGCGCCCGAACCGAGCTCGGCGGCGCCGTGGTCAGCGATCCCGAGCTGGACGGCGGCTTCTATGTCGAGCCCACGATCTACTCCGGCGTCACCAACGAGATGCGGATCGCCCGGGAGGAGATCTTCGGACCCGTCCTGGTGGTCATTCCGTTCGACACCGAGCAGGAGGCCATCGCCCTCGCCAACGACTCGGAGTTCGGCCTGGTCGGGGGGGTCTTCACCGAGGACATCTCCCGTGCCTTCCGCGTCGCCGAATCGATCGAGGCGGGGCAGGTCTACATCAACTCATGGTCGACCCAGTCGGTCCAGATGCCGTTCGGCGGGCACAAGCAGAGCGGCTACGGGCGGGAGAAGGGGATCGAGGCCTTGCACCACTACTCGCACATCAAGAGCGTCAGCGTCCGGCTGGCTCCCCGCCGCTGAGGTCGGCACGCCTGCACGGCGGGGGCGCCACACCGGAACTGCTGGAGCACCGGCACCGTCGCCCCCGGCGCAAGAGACACGACCACCACGGTCCCTATTGGTATGGCAGAACTCTCAGGAGGTTGCGGGATGACGAGCACGCTCCAGACCACCTCGTCGGTCGGGGCTGACATCAGGCTCGCCGAGAAGATGTTCATCGGCGGCGAGTGGGTGGCGGCCGGCAGCGGTCAGACTTTGCCGGTCTACGACCCTGCCGACGGCAGCCTGGTCGTCGAGGTGCCCGCCGGTGACGCGAGCGACGTCGACCGGGCGGTCGCGGCCGCTCGCGCCGCCTTCGCGCCGGGCGGCGCGTGGCGGTCGCTCACCCCCCAGACCCGCGGCAGGCTGATCTGGCGGCTTGCCGACCTGATCGAGGAGAACGCCGAGCGGCTGGCCGTACTCGACTCGATCGACAGCGGAAAGCCGATCAACGAGATGCGGTACTTCGACATTCCGTTCTCCGTGGACGTACTGCGCTACTACGCCGGCTGGACGACGAAGATCACCGGTGAGACGATCCCGATCTCCTACCCGGCCAGCCACGGCGGGAGGTTCCACGCGTACACCCTCAAGGAGCCGGTCGGTGTGGTCGCCGCGATCGTGCCGTGGAACCTGCCGCTGCTCATGGCCATCAAGAAGCTCGCGCCCGCCCTCGCCACCGGCTGCACCGTCGTGCTCAAGCCGGCCGAGCAGGCCCCGATCTCCATCGCGCTGCTCGCGCAGCTCACGGCCGAGGCCGGCATCCCGGCCGGGGTGGTGAACTACGTGACCGGGTTCGGTGAGACCGCCGGCGTGGCCCTCGTCGAGCACCCCGGCGTGGACAAGGTGACCTTCACCGGCTCGGTGCGCACCGGCAAGGCGATCGTGCGAGCCGCCACCGGCAACCTCAAGCGCGTCTCGCTCGAACTGGGCGGAAAGTCCCCCAACATCGTCTTCGACGACGCCGACCTCGACGCCGTGATCGCCGGCGCGGCCGCCGCGGCCTTCGCCACCCAGGGCGAGAGCTGCATCGCCGGCTCCCGCCTCTACGTGCAGCGCGGCGTCTTCGACGAGGTCGTCCAGCGGCTCGCGAGGCACGCCGCCTCGATCACGCTCGGTCGGGGTACCCACCCCGCCACGCAGATGGGGCCGTTGATCTCGGCAGAGCACCGCGACAGGGTTCTCGGGTACGTCGAGATCGGCGTCGGCGAGGGCGCCGAGGTGGTCACGGGTGGCCGCGCGCCGCAGGGGGACGAGTACGCCGGCGGCTACTTCGTCGAGCCCACCGTCCTCGTCAACGCCCGTCCCGACTCGCGGATCATGCACGAGGAGATCTTCGGGCCGGTCGTCTCGGCCGTACCGTTCGACACCGAGGAGGAGGTGCTGGCACTGGCCAACAACACCCGCTTCGGCCTCGGCGCCGCCGTGTGGACCCGGGACGTCTCGCGGGCACACCGGATGGCCGCCGCGATCGAGTCCGGCCAGGTGTGGGTCAACTGCTACCAGGCGGCCGACTCGGCGCTCCCGTTCGGCGGCACCAAGGAATCCGGCTGGGGCCGGGAGACCTGCCGGGAGTCGCTGGAGGAGTACCTCGAGACCAAGACGGTCGTGGTGTCCCTGTGAGGGCGTCGACGCCCATCGGCTACGACTACATCGTGGTCGGAGCCGGTACGGCCGGCTGCGTTCTCGCCGCCCGGCTCAGCGAGAACCCGGCGGTCCGGGTGCTGCTGATCGAGGCGGGCCGGGCCGAGGTCAGCGAACGGATCATGACCACGTCCACCTGGCCGGCGCTGCGGCGGACGGAGGTGGACTGGGCCTTCCAGACCGTCCCGCAGGCCGGCACCGGCAAGGTCCACGACATCCCGCGCGGACGTACCGTCGGCGGCACCGGCAGCATCAACGCGATGGCCTTCCTGCGCGGCGACCGTAGCGACTTCGACACCTGGGCCTACCTCGGCTGTACGGGATGGGACTACGCCTCCGTCCTGCCGTACTTCAAGCGGTCCGAGACGTCCGCCCACGGCGACCCGGCGTACCGGGGGCGGACCGGTCCGCTCCGCCCGGCACCGGCCGCGCAGCCGCACCCGCTGTCCCGGGCCTACCTGGCCGCCGCCGCCCAGGCCGGCCATCCGGTCGTCGACGACCTGAACGGCCCCGAGCTACGCGGCGCCAGCAGCCACGACCTGCTCATCGTCGACGGGCGGCGGCAGAGCACCGCGACGGCGTACCTCGAACCGGCGCTCGGCCGGGCGAACCTCGACCTGGTGACCGGGGCGTTCGTGGAGCGGGTGGTCGTCGACGGTGACCGGTGCCTCGGCGTCGACGTGGTCGTCGACGGCGAGCGGCGCCACTACGCGGCAGGGAACGACACGATCCTCGGTGCCGGCGCCATCGGAACCCCGCACCTCCTGCTCACCTCGGGGGTCGGCCCCGTCCAGACCCTGGAGCGCGTCGGCGTCAAGGTGCTCCACGACCTGCCGGGCGTGGGGCAGAGCCTCCAGGACCACGTCATCCTGGCCGGCCTCACCGTCGAGGCCGGCCGCCCGCTCCCGCCCGCCAGCGGCAATCTCGGTGAGACGACGCTGCTGCTGGACAGCGAGCCCGGGCGGGCGTCGATCGACCTGCAGATCGTGTTCATCCACGTCCCCTTCACCAACCCCTGGCAGTCGGCGCCCGAGCATGGCTACACCTTCGGCATCGGGCACATGCGTCCCGCCAGCCGAGGGGTGCTGGAACTGGCCAGCCCCGACCCGGCGGTGCCGCCCCGCATCGACTTCCGCTACCTCGACGAGCCTGCCGACATCCGGACCCTGGTGTCCGGTGTCAGACACGCCCTGCGGATCAGCGAGATGCCGGCCTTCGACGACTGGAAGGCGAGATCGCACCCGCTCCTGACCGCCGACGACGCCACGGTCACGGCGTTCGTTCGCGAGGCGGTGCAGTCCTACGGGCATGCGGCCGGCTCGTGCCGGATGGGCGTGGACTCGCACGCGGTCGTGGACCCGCAGCTGCGAGTGAGAGGTTTGCACGGACTGCGGATCGCCGACGCCTCGGTCATGCCGACCATCGTGTCGACGAACACCAACGCGGCGACGGTGATGATCGCCGAGAAGGCCGCAGACCTCGCGCAGGGGATCACCGCCGCAGTCTGACCCGCCGGATACCGGCCGGCAGCGCGGAGGCCGCCGGGCAGTTCGGCGTCGACCGGCCGGTACGACTCTGAAGACGGAAGCCGGCTGCGCAAGGACAGGGTGACGGCCGACGAGGGCGATAGGGTGGTGCGCGGCGGCGATCGGTCGCCGCGTCCGCTCGCCGGGAAAAGGTGTCTTTGATGGCCGATGCGCCGGTCTTGGTGTTCGGGGCGACCGGCGGGCAGGGCAGCGCCGTCACCGAGGCGTTGTTGGGCCGCGGGGCCCGGGTGCGGGCACTGGTACGCGACCCGGAGCGGGCGGCGGCTCGCCGGTAGGCCGACCGGGGTGTCGAGGTGGTCGCGGGATCGCTGGATGATCGCGGTTCGCTGGCCGCGGCGACGGCGGGCGCGGGGGCTACCTTCGCGCTCACGACGCCCTTCGAGGCGGGCGTGGATGCCGAGGTCGCCCAAGGACGGGCGATCCTGGCAGCCGCCGGCGAATCCCGAGTGCCGCATCTGGTGTTCAGTTCGGTGGCTGGCGCCGACCAGGGCAGCGGTGTGCCGCACTTCGACAGCAAGGCGCGCATCGAAACCGAGCTGGCTGCTGGTGACGTCCCGTACACGATCTTGGGGCCGACGTACTTCTTCGAGAACGCCCTCGGTGGGGCGGACCGCATTCGCGGTGGGGTGCTCGATCTGCCGCTGCCGGCGGATCGGCCGCTGCAGCAGCTTGCCCGCGCCGACCTCGGCGCCTTCGCCGCGCAGGTGCTTCTCGACCCCGCTCCCTACGTCGGGCGGCGCATCGAACTGGCCAGCGATGCCCCTACCCCCGCCCAGATGGCGGCCGCGCTGCATGCCGCCTACCCCGAGGTGGGTTGGACCAGCTTCGCCGACTGGGCCCACCACACGTTCGGCTCTGTTCCGTGAGCACCGCAACCTGGGATCACATCAGTTGGGCCTGGGAGTTGTGCCAGGCTTCCTGCCCAGTGCCGGCCGGTTCAGGGGCGTGCGAGTTGGCGGACGCGTACGCGTTCGGGTTCGAAGGCGGTCCACAGCGCGGCGGCGACGTCGGCGCCCGCTAGGGGGTCATCCTCAGCGGTCTGACGGGTGGCTGGTAGTTCTCGACCGCCGCCGGGTCGTCGGTCGACTGCTGCACCAGCATCTGCAACGTACCGATCAGGTGGTCCTGGACCGCATCGCTGGCACCAGCCGGATCGCGGGCCATGATATTGGTATAGATCTTTTCGTGGACGGCCAGGATGTCGGCGAGGGTTCGGGTCTTCGTCGTCGACAGGCCCAGCGCGTGCATCTGGGAGCGAGTGTTCGCCACGACCTGGACGACCCGCTCGTTGCCCGCCGCCCGGACGATCGTTTCGTGGAACACCAGGTCGTGTCTCTGGAAGAGACTTTCGTCGCCCGCGTCACACGCTTTCCGCATGCCGTCGAACGCCTTCTTGAGGGCGGCGCGATCGCGTTCGCTCATCTCGGTCGCCGCACGATAGGCCGACGGTGCCTCGAGCAGCAGCCGGAGCGAGTAGATCTCCTCGATGTCCTTGACCGAGAGTTCCAGGATTCGTACGCCACGACTGCGCTCGAACCTGACCATGCCGTTGGCCGCGAACTGCAACAGCGCCTCGCGTACCGGTGTGCGCGACACCCCAAGCTGACTCGCGATCTCCACCACCGAGTACAACGAACCAGGCGTTAGCTCCCCAGAGATGATCGCGGCCCGGATCTGCTCGAAGACCCGTTCGGTCAGTGAGGCATCCTCGGACAGCGGCTTCACGCCCGCCCACCCTTTCCGCCGGCACGGTGTGCAACAGCCTCGCGGCCCGTTGTCCGCAGGTATGTCGCCGGTCCCATCGTTCCCCGCATTTCTCGCCCGGAGCCTACAAGAATGAAAGGTCAGCGCCCTGGCTAGGGGGCAGGACCGTTGTCGCGTAGAGCCGTCGCCAGCCACGTTCCGGCAGCGGAGGGGGAGTGAAACCGGCCAGGCGCCGCCGGACCTCCGCCTCATCCACCAGAAGGTCGAGCCGTCGTGCTGGGATGTCGAGTCGGATGAGGTCGCCGTTTCGGACGGCGGCGAGCGGCCCGCCGGCGGCGGCCTCGGGGTCGCAGTGCAGGACAACCGTCCCGTACGAGGTCCCGCTCATCCTCGCGTCGGAGATCCTGACCATGTCGCGTGTTCCATTTCGCGCCAGTTTGGCCGGGATCGGCAGTGCCCCGGCCTCCGGCATTCCAGCGGCGATCGGCCCGGCGTAGCGCAGCACGAGAATGTGGTCGGGAGTGACGTCGAGGTCGGGGTCGTCGAGGATCGAGGCGATGTCCTGGTCGGCGTCGACGACGAAGGCCGGGCCGGTGTGCTGCATCAGGGACGGGCTCGCCGCCGAGGTCTTGATCACCGCGCCGTTCGGGGCGAGTGATCCGGTCAGCACCGCCAGAGCGCCGGGTGGCCCGAGGGGGTCGTCGAGCGGTCGGATGACGTGCTGCCAGTCGGCACGCGCGTCGGTGTCGGCGAGCAGGTCGGCCAGGGCATGCCCGCTGACCCCGACCGTCGACGTCTCCAGGTGTGGTTCCAGCTCTTTGAGCAGGGCGGGAAGCCCACCGGAGCGGTGGAAATCCTCCATGTAGTTCGCGCCCGACGGCTTGCAGTCCACCAGCAGCGGTACCTTGGCGCCGATGGTGTCGAAGTCGGCGAGGGACAGGTCCACCCCGGCCCGGCGGGCCACGGCGATCATGTGCACCAGGACGTTGGTGGAGCCGCCGAGCGCGGCGAGAACCTTTACGGCGTTCTCGAATGCGTCCCTGGTGAGGACCTGTCGCGGCGCGGGTGCCCCCTGGCGGGCCAGTTCGACGGCGCGTCGTCCGGTGGCGACGCCGTGGCGAAGCCGCTCGCCGGTCGACGCCCCCGGGGTGGCTCCACCGGGCAGCATCATGCCGAGCGTTTCCGCCATGCAGGCCATCGTGGAGGCCGTGCCCATGACGGCACATGTGCCAGCTGTCGTGACCAGCTCGCTTCGCGCCTCGGTCACGTCGGCGGACGTCAGGTTTCCCGCCCGATGCTCTCCCCACACCCGGCGGCAGTCGGTGCAGGCGCCCATCCGCTGCCCGCGCCAGCTGCCCGTCATCATCGGTCCGACCACTTCGAGCATGACCGGCTTGTCCGACGACGCGGCGGCCATCAGCTGGGCCGGGACGGTCTTGTCGCAGCCGCCGAGCAGTACGGCGGCGTCCATCGGCAGAGCGCGGATCATCTCCTCGGTGTCCATCGCCATCAGGTTCCGGAACAGCATGGAGGTGGGCGAGGTGAGGATCTCGCCGAGGGAGATGGTGGGGAAGTCCATCGGGAGACCGCCGGCCTCGAGGATTCCCCGCCGTACGGCCGCCAGCAGGGCCGGCATGTCCCGGTGGCAGGTGTTGTAGTCGGAGGCGGTCACCGCGATCCCGACCACGGGCCGGTCGAGGTCGACGTCGTCGTACCCGCGGGAAGCCAGGAACGCTCGCCGCAGGTACCGGCTGAAACCGTCGTCTCCGTAGGCGGTCCGGCTGCGGTCGATCGCAGAGGTGAACTCTTCGTTGGGCATGACAGGGTCGCCTTACTTGAATGGTGACGGTGGAATCCGGCTGATCGTGTTGCTCAGCGGATCAGTGGCAGGGCAAGGGGGCGCATCGGCGCGCCGGTGGCGCCGCGGATTTTCAGGCAGGCGCCGACGAAGGCGAATTCGTAGAGGGATTCCGCGGCGAGGTGCTCACAGTCGACGATCTCCATGATGGGCACACCGGCCTCACCGAGCAGGTAGGTGTGGACCACCTGCCAGTTCTCCGGGTCGTTGGCCGGCATCTGTTCGAGAGCCGAGTTGTCGCCGCCGATCACCGCTGCTCCGGCCAGGGCGAGGAACCGCGCGCCGTCGAGGTTCAGCCCAGGGCTGTTGTCGATGTAGTGCCGTGGATCGGGCCACTGGGTCATTCGCCCCGTACGGACCAGTGCGATGTCCCCGGGCAGGAAGGTGGTCCGCTGTCGTTTCAGTGCGTTCCGTAGGTCATCGGCGCCGATGCCGTAGTTGTCCGGCAGCATGTCGACACCGTGCAGCGCGGCCACGTCGAAGAGCACGCCGCGACCGATGATCGGGGGGATCCTGTCGGCTCCGCATCTGGTCCAGTGCCGGGAACTCAGGTGCTGCGCGGTGGAGAATCCGTTCCAGATCTCGCCGTTGTAGCCGAAGTGGTTGAGCGTGTCGATATGCGTCCCGGTGTGGGTGTACATCGACACCGCGTCGCCGGAGTAGGCGACCAGTTCGTTCTGGGCCTGCCCGGCGCCGGTCAGGTCGTCGAGAACCGTGCCGGCGGGGGTGTGGGTCATCCACTGCTGGAAGGGCGGGTCACCGGCCTTGATCCAGGAGGGCATGCCCACGAACATGTCCACCGACAGGTCGATCGCGGCACCGCCGTCGGCGCGTCGCATGACCTCGCGGGCGGATTCAGCCGACAGCAGGTTGAGCATGCCGATCTCGTCGTCGGGGCCGAAGGGACTCCTGGTCACCTTCCGGAACTGGGCGGCGTAGGCCGCGATCTTCTGTCGGGTCGCCTCGGTGATGAACTCAGGTCCGCACACGGCCGCCCTCCTTCTCTGGTCGCATGTCTTCGTCTGACCTCAGTCGAGGTCCGCGTCCCGCTCGGCCCGGACCGGACCGGTGATCTCGGTGTACTGGTCCGGCCTGCGTCCGGCGAAGATCTCAAGTTCGTACTCGCCCGGGACGATCACCAGCTTCTTGTTGCGGGCCTGGGCGAGTTCCACCTCGGCGCCGAAGAGTCCTTCGTCCGTGCCGGCGTCGACCAGAACCTCCCCGTCCGGAGAGACCACCTGGCTCCGGCCGTGGAAGGGAGTGCCGTTCTCCTGGTCGGCGCGGTCGGCGACGGCGAGGTAGACGAGGTTCTCCAGGGCCCGGACCCGGGTGACGTGGTCGGAGAGCATGTTCGCGTTCCGCGGCCAGTTGGTCGGCACCGCGATGATGTCCGCACCTTGCAGGGCGAGCACCCGAGCCGCCTCCGGGAAGCGCAGGTCGAAGCAGATCATCGTGCCGATCTTTCCGGCCGGCGTCTCCACCACCGGCGGGGTGTCGCCGCGACCGGGCGTCACGAACCGGTCGGCGCCGAGGTGCGGCAGATGCTGCTTGCGGTAGATCCCGAGCACCCCGTGCGGGCCGAGCGTCACCGCCGAGTTGTACAGCAGGGTGCCGTCGGTTTCGAGGAAGCCGACCACGGCGATGGTCGATGCTTCCCGGCATGCCCGGACGAGGTGCCCGATCCGGGGATCGCCGACGCCGATGGCGGCGCGCGCCGTCTCCTCGTGCGAGTCGAACATGTATCCACTGAGCGTGCACTCCGGGAACACCACCAGGTGGTTGCCCTCCGCGCCGGCGCGTCTGATCGTCGCGGCCGTGCGTTCGACGTTCGCATCCGGGTTTCCCTGAGCTGATGGCAGTTGGGCGACCGCGACCCTCACCGTTTCCTTCGTCCCGGGCATCTCCAGCACTCACCGCCTCTGCTCCGAACCGCCGTCACCGGCACGCTGCATGCAGCATGCCAACCGTCCAAGTCGCCGTCAAGCCCTTGACATGCTGCATGCAGCATGCCAGCCTCGTCCCCAGCTTAGAGCTGTTCCCGCAGCTCATCTCCATAATCGGCGGTACCACCCGCGTGCCAACGCAGCGACGTGTCGCCCATCGAACAACGCTCGGATATCCCGCCTCCACCCAAGCGGTGGGATGCATTCGAGGTGGGACCGGTGGAGGTTCAGCGCCTCGGCCCCCACCGATCGGCCGGCCCGTCCGGCAAACCGCTGACCCTACGAGCCAAAGGACCTGATCATGGGGAACGCCGTCATGATCACCGGCGCGAGCGGTGGCATCGGTGCCGCCGTGGCACGTGCCGTCGCCGCCGCGGGCGACGCCGTTCTGCTGGTCGACCACCGAGCGGAGGGGATCGAACGGCTGGCGGAGGAGCTGCGCTCCGAGGGGCGGCGGGCGTTGGCCCACGTAGCCGACATCGCCGACGAGGACGCGGTCCACGACACCGTCGGCGCGGCACTCGACGCATGGGACAGGATCGACGGGCTGGTCAACTGCGCCGCCATGATGATCTCCACGCCGCTCACCGAGACCACGCTCGCGGACTGGACGCGGGTGCTCACCGTGAACGCGACCGGCACCTTCCTCACGTGCAAGCACGTCGTCCGAGCCATGGTCGGTCAAGGGCTGGGCGGCTCCATCGTCAACCTCTCGTCGATCTCGGGGAGAGTCGGCCTGCCCAACCAGCCGGCGTACTGCGCCTCAAAGGGGGCGGTGCTCCAGCTGACCCGTCAGATCGCCGCCGACTACGCCGGCCACAACATCCGCTGCAACGCCGTGAGCCCAGGCTCGGTCCGTACGGACCAGCTTCGGACGTACCTCGCGGCACAACCCGATCCGATCGCTGCCGAACGGCAGCTCGTCGACTCCCATCCGCTGCACCGGATCGCGGACGCCTCCGAGGTCGCCGCGGTGATCGTGTTCCTGCTCGGTCCCAGGTCGAGCTTCATCACCGGTGCCGACATTCCGGTCGATGGCGGCTACACCGCCGTATGACCACCCGCACCCTGGTCTGACAGAAAGGACACGCGGGATGTCCCTCGACGTAAGCGAACCCGAACAGCAATCCAGGCAGATCCCCGCGTCACGGTTGCGGCGGCCCCGGGGGCCGTTCACGCCGGTGTGGGTGATGACCGCGCTGCTCTTCGCGGCCAGCCCGCTGATCGCGCCGGGCAGCCTCTCCGGTTCCGCGTTGAACTCGATGTTCCCATTCGCTGCGGTCCTGGCGGTCGCCGCACTCGGGCAGGCCTTCGTCGTCAGCCAGGGCGGCATCGACCTCTCGGTGCCCGGCGCGATGGCCCTGGCCGCGGTGTTCGTCACCAAGGTGCCGGAGCTCGCCGGCATCCCGGTCCCGATCGCGGCCGCCCTCGGACTCCTCGTGGGCGCGGCCGGTGGACTCGTCACCGGCATCGCCGTGGTGCGGTTCGGGATAGCGGCGTTCGTGGTGACCCTGGCCATGAACGCGATCCTCATCGGCGTGGTCCTACAGGTGTCCGGCGGATTCCCCGGCTCGGCGGATCCGAGCCTCAGCGGCTTCGCGACCGGCTCGGTGTGGGTGGTGCCAAACCTCCTGATCATCGCGGTGGTACTGGTCGTGGCCACCCAGTGGCTGCGCCGCCGGTCGGTGCTGGGTCGCCGGTTCATGGCGGCGGGCGCCAACTCCGCAGCCGCGCGGCTGCTGGGTATCCGGACCGGGGCATACCAGGTCTCCGCCTATGCCGCGGCCGGGGCTCTGTACGCCGTGGCCGGGCTGCTTCTCGCGGGATATCTGCGTACGCCCGACATCCTGCTCGGTAACACGTACCAGCTGTCGTCCATCGCCGCTGTGGTCCTCGGCGGGAGCGTACTGACCGGCGGCATGAGCAACGCCCTCGCCACCGGCGTCGCCGCGCTGTTCCTGACCCAGCTGAACCAGGTCGTCCTGGCCGCCGGTGCCACCACCTCGATCCAGTTGCTCGTCCAGGCGGTCGTGCTCGCGGTGGCCGTCGTCCTGCGCCGACTTCCACTGACCGGGGTCCTACGCCGGCTCGGCGTGCCCAGATCCCGGTGACCCCTTCCACCTCATCTCGCCCGTTTTTCCCCTAGTAGCCCTCGAACTGGAGGAACAGTGATCGACAAACAACGCCGCGCGCCGGCGGCCGGAGCGGTGGTGATCACGGCGATGCTCGCCGTCACCGGATGCGCCGCCAAGAAGAACGACTCGCCGAACGCCGCGGACGTCGAGGCCGTCTACAGCGACCAGACCCGGGTCGGCGAGGTCAACCAGCTGAAGTCGATCCAGGAGTTCTGCGGCAGCAAGCCGTTGAAGGTCGCGCTGGCTGACGGGACGGGTGACAACGCCTGGCGCAAGACGGCCCGGGCGGAGTTCGAGGACGAGGCACGCAAGTGTTCGAACCTCACCGTCATGCCGTACTCCGACGCGCAGAACAACCCGCAGAAGGCGATCAGCGACATCAAGGCCCTCGTCGCACAGGGCGCCGACGCCATCGTCGTCTTCCCCGACGCCGGAGAGGCGCTGCTGCCCACCCTGCGGGAGGCGTTCAAAGCCGGTGTCGCCATCGTCCCGTGGACCGCCAACCCGGGCGGTACCCCCGGCAAGGACTACACCACCTTCGTCGGCCACAACACCATCAACGACGGCCGCACCTGGGCGCGGTGGACCTGTGAGCACCTGGGCGACACCGGCGGAAACGTGCTGTTCCTCGGCGGTACGCCCGGCAACACCCAGAGCACCACCGAGATCAAGGGTGTCGAGGAGGAGTTCGCCGCGAACCCCGCCTGCCGAAACGCCAAGTTGCTGAACGAGCCGGGCAAGCCGATCGACACGAACTGGAACCCCGCGCAGACCCAGCGGGTCGTTGCCGGCCTGCTGACCAAATACCCGAAGATCGACGCGATCATCTCAGACTCCGGTGACGGATCCCTCGGCGGCCTTCGTGCCTTCGAGGCGGCCAACCGGAAGCTGCCCCTCTGGACGGCCAACGACCTCAACGGCTTCGCCTGCGAGTGGAAAAAACGTAGTGCCCAACAGCCGGACTACAACATCGTGACTGTCTCCAGCCGGACCTGGATCGTCCGACTCGCCCTGCGCAAGGCGGTCGCGGCGAAGCAGGGGATCACCGACGGCGAGCCCGAGATCATCAACATCCCGATCTACGAGGACAGCTTCGACAAGGCCAAGCAGCCCAGGTGCGACCCGGCCCTGCCCAGCAACGCCATCCTCTCCGCGGAGCTCGGCCCCGAACAGCTCAAGAGCATCTACAACTGATCCACCTCCATGCTTGGCCGTTGGCCGACACCCCGGTCAACGGCCAAGCATCCGAAGGGACACCAACCATGGCTGGATCCAACGCCCGCCTTGTGATGCGCGGTGTGACAAAACGCTTCCCCGGCGTCCTCGCCCTCGATCGGGTCGACTTCGAGGTCCACGCAGGCGAGATCCACGCACTCGTCGGTGGCAACGGCGCGGGAAAGTCCACCCTGATGGCGATCGCATCCGGGGCACTGAAGCCGGACACCGGCAGCGTCGAGATCGGCGGGAGGCCGATAGCCGAAGTCTCGCCGACCGCCGCGCGCAGGCAGGGTTTGGCGATCGCCTTCCAGCATCCAGCGCTGCTGGCCGACCTGACGGTGGCTGAGAACCTCATGCTGTCGGTCCCGGAGGCGAAGCGGCCCAGGTTCGCCGAGGCCACCCGGTGGGCGAGGGACAAGCTGGCGGCGATGGGAATGCCGATCGATCCCACCTCGTCGGTCCGCACCCTGACTCTCGCCGAGAAACAGGCGGTCGAGATCTGCGGCGCGCTCGCCTGCGACCCGGAGGTCGTCATCTTCGACGAACCCACCGAACCGTTCATGGCCGCCGAGACCAACCGACTGTTCGAGGGCATCCGCGGGCTTGCGGCCCGTGGTGTCGCGGTCGTGTACATCAGCCACCGGCTACCCGACGTGTTCGCGCTGGCTGACCGCATCACTGTGCTGCGGGACGGGCAGATCCGCGGCACATTCAACCGGTCCGACGTCAGCGAGCGGGAAATCATCACCCGAGTCGCCGGACGCGAGGTCACGGCGCTGTTCCCCGATCGCGCCGACGATCTGGGGGAACCCGTGCTCCGGGTACGGAACCTGACGTCCGACCGGTTCGCCGGTGTGAGTGTGGACGTGGCGCGGCACGAGATCGTCGGCCTGGCCGGCGTCGAGGGCAACGGCCAACGGGAGTTCATCAGGGCCCTCGGCGGCGCGACGCGCAGCAGCGGCGAGGTGACGGTCGACGATCGCCCGGTCGACGTGTCGAGCCCACGCCGTGCCCGCGCGTCGGGCATCGTGCTCATGCCCCAGGAACGCCACATCGAGGGAGTGGCCACCATCCACTCCGTCCGGGAGAACCTGGCCGTCGCCGCGACCCACCGGACGTCCCGCGCCGGCGTCATCGCCCCGCAGTCCGAGGAGCGGATCGTCCGACGGGAGATCGCGGACCTGGGTGTGCGGCTCGCCTCGCCTGACGTGGCGGTCGAGACGCTCTCCGGCGGTAACCAGCAGAAGGTGGTGCTGGGCCGCTCGCTGCTCTCCGACCCCAAGGTCCTGCTCTGCGACGAGCCCACCCAGGGCATCGACGTGGGTGTCCGCTCCGACATCTACCACCGGCTCCGGCGGACCGCCGACGACGGAGTACCCGTCGTGGTGCTCAGCTCGGACAACGTGGAGCTCGCCGGCCTGTGCGACCGGGTTCTGGTCTTCCGCGGCGGCCGGGTCGTGGCCGAACTCGTCGGTGACGACATATCCGACGACGCCATCACGGCGGCGTCGCTGACCGGCACGGTCACGAAGGACGTGGAGCAGGCCACGTCCGGCGGCCGGGCCCGGGGGAGCCGGTGGCGCCGGCTTCTCAGCGGCGAGCAGGGGCCGAGTGTCTTTCTCCTCACGGCCGTGCTCGCCCTCGGGCTGGTCGGCGCCACGGAGAACGAGCGGTTCCTCTCCAGCTTCAACATCGGCAGCATGCTGGAACTGCTCGCACCCCTGCTGTTCCTGTCCGCCGGGCAGTTGATCGTGATGTTGACCGGCGGGATCGACCTCTCCGTCGGCCCGCTCAGCGGCGCCCTCGTCGTGGTGGCGTCGTTCTATGTCAGCGACGACTACGCGGTCGTCTGGTGGATCGTGGGGGTCGGGCTGATGACCCTGCTCGCCGTCGCCGTCGGCGGGGCGAACGGAGCACTCGTCCGGTTCGCGGGGGCCGCCCCCGTGGTGGCGACGCTGGTGACGTACATGGCGCTGCAGGGGCTGTCACTGGTCATGCGCGACATACCCGGCGGCTCGATCGCCGATCCGGTTACCGCACTGCTGAAGGCAGGGATCGGCCCGGTCCCCTGGCCGGTGCTCGTGGGCGTGGCACTCCTGCTCGGCCTCGAACTCGCGTCGCGGCGGACCATGCCGGGCTTGTACCTGCGGGGCACCGGTTCGAACGAACACGCCGCACACAAGCTGGGCATCCCGGTGGCCCGGGTCCAGGTACTGGCCTACGTCGCCAGTTCGGTATGCACACTGTTCGGCGCGTTCCTGCTCGCGGCCCAGATCGGGGTAGGCGACCCGACAGCCGGGACGTCCTACACGCTCGCCAGCATCACCGCGGTCGTACTCGGTGGCGCCTCCATCTTCGGCGGGCGCGGCAGCTTCATCGGCGTTCTCTGCGGAGTCGTGCTGCTTCAGGTGACCCAGAACGTCGCCGTGTTCGCCGGGCTCTCCCAGGCGTGGCAGTACTGGCTTCCCGGCCTGATGGCGCTCGCGGCGACCGGACTGTTCGCCCAGGCTCAGCGCCGGAGTCGCGCCTAGTGGTGCCTTGTCGTGGGCCTGCCTCAGGAGAGGTCGTACGGCAGGCCCACGTAGTTCTCGGCCAGGCTGGTCGCGGCGGCGACCGACGACACGGTGTAGCGGAGCTGGGCCAGTTGCAGGTTGCGGTCGGGTCGCTGGTGGTGCGATGCCTGCTCCTCGGCATCGTGGCGGTGTTCCTGGTGCTCGGCTTCCTGGTGCTGCCGTACGTCGGGGTGGACAGCCCGCCTCAGGATTTCGCCTACGTGCCGGTGCGCTATCTGGAGTTGGGTGGCTGGCTCGCCGTGTACGACACGAAGATGGCCGCTTGGGGGCGGGCCTATTCGCAGGGGCTCGGTCCGCTGATCGCGCTGGGGGTGTGGGTCGCGGTCGCTGGCACGGTGCTGCTGGTGGCGTTGGTGCCCCCGTTACCGGGGCCGTGAGCCGTGGTGGACGGTGCTGGTCTTCGTGCTGGCGGTCGCGGCGGTGTTCGGGGCGATGGTCGCCTCGCCCGAGCCGAGCGGCCAGTGTCGGGTCAGCGCTCCGCGGGGCCGTCCCGCCATGACTGCGGTTGCAACGACCGGAGGCGGCTGTGCCAGGGATGGTTCGGGTTGCTTTCCACCAACGCCAACTTTTCTCTCATCTTGCCGAGCACTGGCGGCTCTTCGTCGTCGTCGAAGAAGTCGCCTTGGAGGAGCCTGATCAGATCGAGCCGATACTCGGGGTTACGGATGTAGGAGCTGAACAACACGTTCAGCCGGTAGTAGACAGTGATGAAGTTGCGCCACCACTGGGTGGCGTTGCGCGACTTGCGCTCGAACTCGGCGAACGCGGACTTGGCGAAGCCGAGTGGTGCTGCGGCGATGATGTTGCTCGCGGCGAGCCGCGCGCTGCTGAGGGCGATGCCGACGCCGCTGGAGAAGATCGGGTCCACGAACCGCGCGGCGTCGCCGACGAGCACCCATCCGTCGCCGGACAGCTCGCGCATCGAGTAGCTGTAGTCGCCCTCCGCGGTGTACGGGCGCAGTCGTCGCGCGGCGCGCAGTGCCTGTGCCAGCGGCGGCCGGGTGCTCACCCACGCGTCGAAGAACTTCTCCAGGTCACCGCTCGCCTCGCGCAGGCGGGCCTTCTCCGTGACGACGCCGACGCTGGTCACGGTGTCCGAGATCGGGATCTGCCACATCCAGGATCCGGCGAAGGGAAGGAAGTGGATGATCGTGTAGTCGCCGATGCCGGTGGTACCGCTCGCCGCCTCCCGGTCGAGACCCTCGAACCAGGAGTGCACGGCGTACTGCTTGAACTCCGGATCGGCGACCTTGAGTTTGAGCTGGCGGCCGAGCAGGGTGCCACGGCCGCTCGCGTCGACCACCATCGGCGCGTGGACCTCGGAAGTCACCCCATGCCGTCGGAAGGTCACGCGCTTGATCGGGCCGTCGAGGTCCACCCGCCCGACCCGGGCCTCCTGGAGCACGGTGGCGCCCAGTTCGGCGGCATGTTCCAGCAGCAACGTGTCGAATCGGGCCCGGTCGACGTGGTAGGTGTATTCGTGGGATACCCCTGTTTGTGCGCGTTCGGCGAACCGGACGGCGACCTGCGGGATCGTGAAGTGACGGCGGTGGCGTACCACGCCGTCGGCCGTCGGGGCGTCGTCCGCCGCGGCCGTCCACGCCGCGCCGTACTTCCGCGCGAATCCGGCTCGGTCGATCTTGTCCAGCACGCCGATCTCCTGGAGGGCGACCGTCGCTCTCGGCACCAGCGACTCGCCCACGTGGGGGCGGGGAAAGCGGTCGCCCTCCAACACGATGCACCGCAGACCGGCCTTCGCCAGGTACGACGCCGTGGTCGAGCCAGCGGGGCCACCTCCGATGACGCAGACGTCGTAGGTTTCGGCAGTCACGATCCGTCCCTCCTTGCAATCGTGCGGTCCTCAACCAACGCACGGCGGTCGAGCTTGCCGTTGGTCGTCCGCGGCAGCCGGTCGACCGTACGGACGCTGTCGGGTATGAGGTGCGGGGCCAGTCGCCGCGCGAGGAACGGTTTGACCTCGCCCAGCGGCAGGGTGTTCCCCGAGCGGGTGCGCACCCACGCGCGCAGGCGGGCCCGGTGACCGGATCCGACGGCCACGACCGCGGCCTCGACGACATCCGGGTGAGCGTGCAGCGCCGCCTCGATCTCGGCCGGTTCGACGCGGTAGCCCCGAATCTTCATCATGTGGTCGCGACGGCCGACGTACTCGAAGGCGCCGTCGGGGAGTCGGCGCACGACGTCGCCGGTGGCGTACGGGCCGTGCAGCGGCTCGGCGTTGAGGTAGCCGGTCATCAGCGTCGGCCCGGCGACCATCAGTTCGCCTTCCTCGCCGGGTTCGGCGATCGTTCCGTCCTGGCGGACGGCCCAGATCTCGTCGCCCGCTGCTGCGGTGCCGATCGGCGCCGCAGCGGTATGGTCGGCCGGGATCGCCCCGACGCGGTGGTAGGCGCAGACGTTGGTCTCGGTGGGACCGTAGAAGTTGTAGAGGTCCAACGAGGGCCAACGTTCGCGCAGCGCTCTGAGGTACTCGATGGGGAAGGTCTCGCCCGCGAACACGACGGCGCGCAGGGGCAGACGGGGCTGGTCGAGCAGATGTCCGAATTCCATCATCATCGTCAGCGCGGACGGTACCGAGTACCAGATGGTGATGGCGTGGTCGTCGATGAACCGCACGAGGTTCCGCGCGGGGGTGGACTCCGGGATCAGGTGTACGGAAGCGCCCGCTCGGAACGCCGCGTAGAGGTCGAACACCGAGAGGTCGAACTGCAACGGCGCGTGGTTGGCGAGGCGGTCGCCGCCGGTGACGCCGATTTCGTCCGCTGCCCAGTCGACGAACGCCGCTGCCGCGGAATGGCTCACGCGTACGCCTTTGGGTGTGCCGGTCGAGCCCGAGGTGTAGAGCACGTAGGCGAGGTCGGCGTCACGTGTCGACGGCCGTGGCGGTCGTGGCGCCGACCTGACCTCCCACCCGGCGAGGTCGTCGTGGCCGATCAGCGCGGGCGGTAGCGCCGTCTGCCCGGCGACGTCGGTGGCCCTCCCGTCCGTCGTCACCACGGCGGCCGGTGTGCAGTCGCTGATCAGGGCCGCCGTCCGCGGTGCGGGGGCGCGCGGGTCCAGCGGGACGTAGGCCGCGCCCAGCCGCAGCACCGCCTGGGTGACCGCGACGCCGAACGTGGACTTCGGCAACCACAGGGCCACGCGGTCGCCGGCATCGACACCGAGCGTGCGTAGTCCGGCGGCGAGCTCGTCCGCGCGAGCGTTCAGCTCGCGATAGGTCAGGCATGCGTCCGGACCGCACACGGCCACCGCGTCGGGTGTCGCTGCGGCGGCGCGGAGGACGTGCTCCTCAAGTCTCACGCCGTAGCTCCGCCGCGATGACGTCCCGGTGGATCTCGGAGGTGCCGGAGAACAGCGACGCGGGCACCGCGTCCGCGATCGCCTGCTCCACGCCGGAACCTGCCATGATGCCCGCACCGCCGTGCAGGTGCACGGCGTCGAGCGCGTTGAGGGTGGCGGCCTCGCTGATGCCGAGCTTCGCGAGCGACACGTCGAGCGGACGGGCCGTTCCCTGGTCGCGCGCCCAGCAGGCGCGGTACAGCAGCAGACGCGCGCTCTCCAGACGTAGTTTCATGTCGGCGAGTCGGTGTGCGACGGCCTGGTGCCTGGCGAGCGGTTTACGGAACTGGCGGCGCTCGCCGGTGTACGCGACGGTCCTGCCGAGTTGGCGGTCCATGGCACCGACGTAGGCGGCGAACAGGCAGGTGCGTTCCCATTCCATCGATGCGGTGAAGACGTCGCGTCCGTCGCCCTCGCCGCCGAGCCGGTTCGCCACCGGTACCACCACACCGTCGAGGTAGACCGGGGCGAGCGGCGAGGACGCGAGCCCGGTCTTCGGCAGCGGTGAGCCGACCGTCACCCCTGGTGTGTCGCGGTGCACGACGAACGCGCTGATGCCCAGGTAGCCGCTGCGGGGATCGGTGCTCGCGTACACCACGAACACGTCGGCCAGCGGAGCGTTGGTCACGTAGTTCTTCACGCCGTCGAGCACGTACCGGTCGCCGTCGCGTACGGCCGTGGCGCGCATGGCGTAGACATCGGACCCCGCCTCGGCCTCGGTTATCGCGTTGGCCGCGATCCACTCGCCTGACCCGAGCCTCGGCAGCACCTGGTCGCGTACGGAGTCGGTGCCGTGCACCGCGATCGGCATCGCGCACGCGAACAGGTGGGCGCAGGCTGAGAACACCAGCCCCATGTCCTCGTGTCCGCGGGCGAATGCCTCGATCGCGAGAGCCGTGCTCAGCGAGTCGAGCCCAAGCCCACCCCAGCGTTCGGGGAGGCTGAGCCCGAGCAGGCCGAATTCTCCGCACCGTCGCCACTTCTGCCGGCTGAAGTACGATCCGCCGCTGCGGTCGTGCTCGTCCGGTGCGTTGAGCGCGACGCCGAGTGCGTGGATGCTGTCCGCGAGTAGACGTTGGTCGGGGCCCGGTGCGAAGTCCATGTGTCCTCGGCGGGGTGTACGTGTCCGCTGTCCGGTGGTCAGGACGGCAGGCGGTCGGCCGCGATCAGCACGTACTGCAGCACGTTGGACCGGTATCCGTCGAGGAACGCCCGTTCGACGCCGGTTCGGTGCTCGGAGTGGCTGCGCAGCTCCCAGTACGGGATCGTCTGGGCGTTGAGGACGGTGACCTGACTGGGCGAGAACCCGGCGGCGGACAACGCGGCGAGGTATTCGCTGCGCTTGTGCATCCGGGTGCCGTAGTGCGCGTCCACCGCCTCGCAGTCCACGCTCGTCGGCGCGAGCGTGTCGTTGACGCAGTAGGTGACGCAGACGTAGCGACCGCCGGGACGCAGCAGCCGGGCGAACTCGCCGAACGCGGCAGCCAGGTCGACGTACATGGTGGTCTCGTTGGTGAGGACGCGGTCGAAGTGGCCGTCCGGGAACAGCGTTCGGGTCATGTTCTGCAGGTGGAAGGCGACCTTGTCCGTGCAGCCGTGTCGAGCTGCCTGCTTCGTGGCGAAGTCGACCTGGTACTCCGACAGCGTGATGCCGTCGACCCAGCAGCCGAACCTGCGGTGCGCGCTGAACGAGCCACCGCCCCTGCCCGATCCGGCGTCGAGCAACCGGTCGTCCGGCTCCATGCCGCCGAGCGCGTCGAGCACGACGTCGGTCTGTGCGCACTCCAGCCGGTGCAGTTCCCGGATGATGGCGGTTTCGCGGTCGGCGCCGCTGCCGGACAGCACGGCAGGGTCGTAGTCCCCGAGGCCGTAGTGGTGGTGGACCAGCCCGTCCTCGGCGCCGAGCAAAAGGTTGATCGGGTCGTTCAGTTTTTTATTCCAGTAATGAGCTACCGACTTCTCGTAGTCGGTGACGATTGCCTCAGGCGTGACGTCTGTTCTGCGCATGGCGACCTCCGGAAATCGTGGGGGAATGAGCACGGATAAGTCCAGCCATGTTCTGGATGGTTTCCCACTTCGAGTGCGGCCAGTCGCTCAACGTAATCGAATAGGTGCTCTCGACGAATGCGATGAGTTCTTCGACATTGAGCGAGTCGATCAGCCGATGCTCCAGGAGCGGGGTGCGCTCGTCGAACGAGATGTCCTCGCCCTCCAGCAGCACGTCCGCGATGAAGTCGTGGATTGCCCGTTCGATATCGTCCATTACCTTGCCTTGCCTTCCCTGACGAGGGGGTTCTGTCATGATCCATGCCTTTGCGGGCATGTGCAAGAGTCTGGCAAGCTGCTAATCATAGTTATCATCGACACAGGGCGGTGGTGCGACGTGGACGCTGAATTCGGTCGGTTACAAACGCCACAAATAATGTCCATCTTTGATCCGTTTGACGCCACTACCTCCACAAAGGGTGGAGCGCACGCGGCGTGGCGCGCGCTGCGGCGGACCGAGCCGGTGCGTAAGGACGCCGCCCCCAACGGGACGGAATTCTGGTCGTTTTTCCGCTACGCGGAATGCCACACGATTCTGCGCGATACGTCCGTGTTCAGCTCCACATCGGGCGCCCTGCTCACCTGTGTCGGCGCACCCGACCCGGCCGGCGGCCAGGCTCTGGCGCTCACGGACCCACCCCAGCACACGGCGCTGCGCCGGCCGTCCACCCGCGCGGTGGGGCCTGCGGCCGTCCGGGCGCACGAGGCCGAGATCCGCGTGCGCGTGCGCCGGTTGCTACGCCCGATCCTCGCCGGAGGCGTCCACGACCTGGCCACCACGCTGCGGCAGCTCCCGATGATCGCCGCCGGTCCCCTGCTCGGGATACCCGAGGAACATTGGGACAACGCGGTCGCGGCCGCCCTCGCCACCATCGCGCCGAGCGACCCGTCCTATCAGGAAGGGGACGAGGACGAGACCGTCCTACGCGCGAGTTCACGGCTCTTCGGGTCGATCAGGGCCTCGTTGGCCACCTCGCTGTCCCGACCGGAAACGCTCATCGGCGCGTTGTCGGCGACCTCCGTCGACGGCACCGCGCTGACCCGCCGCCGGATCATGCTGAACGTCCACAGCGCGCTGGTCGGCGGCAACACCGCCACGGTGAACGTCGCGCTACACCTGCTGCTGCACCTCGCGCGCACCCCCGAGCTGTGGCGGGCGGTCGTCGACGACCGGTCGGTGATTCCCGGGCTGGTCGACGAAGCGGCACGCTGGACCACCCCCGCACAGCAGTTGGTGCGTCGGGCCACCGCGGACGTCGAACTCGGCGGCGTACGGCTGCGCGCGGGCGACTGGGTGGTGGCCTGGATCGCGTCGGCGAACCGGGACGAGTCCGTGTTCTCGTCGCCCTACCGGTTCGATCCCCACCGCGCGCCCAACCCGCACCTCGCGTTCGGGCTCGGTCCCCACTTCTGTGTCGGCGCGGCGGCGGCACGCACGCTGCTCGCCGCCCTCGTCGACGAACTCGCCGACAGCGGCGTCCGCTTCGCTCTCGCCGGCCCTCCGCGCCACCTCGTGTCGGCCGTGGTGAACGGGATCGCCAGCCTGCCGATAAGGTTCACGCCATGACCGCGACCTGCGGCGAGCACGCGGAGGCCGCCGTGCGAGGGCTGTGCCACGCGGCCGGCCTCGACCAACTCGCCGACCAGGCGGCGGCGGACGTCCGGCTCATGGGTGAAACGTGGCGACATCGCCCGCTCGGCGCCCCTCCCGCGTGGTCGACGCTCACCGCGGACAGCACACCGCTCGAACTCTCCGTCGTGCTCGGCGACGAGCCGCTCGGTCTGCGAGCTTCGGTCGAAGCGCACGCCGAACCCGCGAACCCGGTGTCGTACTGGGAAAGCGCGCGCCGGTTGAACGCGCGCCTGAGTGCCACCCACGGCCTCGACCTGAGCAGGCTGCGGCGGATCGAGCACCTCGTGGCCCCCCGACCGGCCGACCGTCCACCCATGGCGGCGTTCCACACCATGGGCTGGGTTCCCGGCCGACCGCCGAGCGGCAAGATCCACCTGTGGCTCGGCGGCCCCAACCCCGCCGACACGGCCGCGCGCGTCGACGCGGCACTGTCCGCGCTCGGCTTCCCCGGCCAGTGGCAGGTGATCGCCGGCGCGATGCACGACGACGACATGGTGTCCTACCTGTGCCTCGACCTCGCGACAGGACCGTCGGCCAGGACGAAGCTGTACGTGCAGCACCGCGGGGTCCTCACCGCGGAACGCCTCGCCCGATGGGACCGGTTGGGGTCACGCGCCGACCTCGGAGACGGCCCCACGATGGCCGCGATCGCAGGCCGCGCCTGGGCGCGATCCGCGTGGGCCCCGGGGATACCGTCGCGGACCCGGCTCGAATGGCGCTCCAACCACCGCCGCTTCTGGTCGTACGGCACCTACGTGTCGCTCGTACCCGGCGGCCCGCGTCCGATCGAGTCGGTGATGCACCAGTTCGGGCTGACCCCGCGCTGCCGTTCCGACGCGGAGGCGCAGTGGATGATCCGCGAGGTCCTCGACGCCTACGACGTGTCGGCGCGCAGCCGCGACGCCTACGAGCGCTGCGCGCGGTTCTTCATGGGCGGCGAGGCGGACAAGGAGATGTACGCGCACTCGTTCCTCAGCGCACAGCGCTCCCCACACGGGCCCGCGCGGATAGCGGTGTACTTCAACCCACGGATGTACTTCCGACGGCACGGCCTCACCAATGGTGATCTCGCGCGGGCGGGGCAGTTCCAGAGCCACGGCGGGGATGACGGTGGCCGCTGACCGGATCGGGACGTTTCGGGGCGACGGCGCGGACTTCTACTACGTCGTGCGCGGTGCCGGCCCGCCCCTCATGCTGCTGGCCAGCGGTGGCGGTGACGCGCACTGCGCCGATCTGCTCGCCACCCGGCTCGCCGAGACCTACGCCGTTCTGACCTATGACCGGCGGGGCCAGACCCGCACCGCGGTGGACGACCCGGGGCGCCCGGTGTCACTCGAGCGGCATGCCGAGGACGCGGCCGTGCTGGCCGACCACATCTTCGGCGAGGCCCCCGTCAGCGTGTTCGGGTGCAGCACCGGCGCCGTCATCGGCCTGGAACTCGCGTGGCGCCGGCCGCGGCGGGTGAGTGTCCTCATCGCCCACGAACCCCCGCTGCGGTCGCTCGCCACCGCGTCCGAGCGCGCCAGGTACGACAGGTTGCACCGCTACGCTCGCCGCGTCCACGCGGAGTCGGGCTGGCAGGCGGCGCTCAAAGTCATGCGAGCCGGCTTCGGAGACCCCTCCCACGATCCACGCGACCACGAGGACGAGGTGATGTGGGAGCCGCCCAGCAGCCGGACCGTCGCGAACATCAACGCCTTCCTCACCGGCGAGGCGCGCGCGACATGGGAATACCGGGTCAACGCCGCTGGCTGGGCGGCGTTGCGCGCGGGCGCCACGACGATCGTGCCCGCCACCGGCCGGACGACCGACACATTCCCCAGCCGTTGCGCGGCCAGGCTCGCGGCCGTGCTCGGCGAACACCTGGCCGACCTGCCAGGTGGCCACGAGGGGTACCGGACACACCCCGCGGCGTTCGGCGCGGCGCTGCATGCTCTGCTCACTTCGCGCCGGCCCACCGGGTGACGCTCCGACGGCCAGATGATCGTGCCGGCGTCGCAACCGCGGCTACGACGCCGGCACGAACGTAACGACAAAACGCTATCGCTGGCTACCGCGGGTAGCGTTGGTACCAGGGGTTGTACTGTTCGTAGGCAGCGGCAGCGGTAATGACCTCGTCATCCCGCTTCATGCGGCCGATGACCTGGAGACCAACCGGTAGTTCCGGGCCCTCCAGGGGGTTCGGCGCGAAGCCAGCCGGCAGACTCATCGCGGGATGGCCGCTGAAGTTGACCGGATAGGTCAGGCACCAACCAATCAGTGGATCGACGGCGACACCGTTGATGGCCGACGGGCCGAGGGTATTGCCATTGTTCCCGTTCTGGACGCCCACGACGGCAACCGTCGGCGTGACTATGTAGCTGTAGGTTCCCAGGACGATGTTCAGTTTGTGCAGCACGTCGGCGCGCAGGAAGTCCAGGTGACGATATTCTTCGGCCAAAAGGCTCTCCGACCGATTGAGCATGGCAGCAAACTGTGGCGTCAATTGCTCCATGTGCTCGCGCAGATCCACCGGAACGCCGAACTCCAGGAACAGGTCCCGGGCGTGGCCGTACAAGCCAGCCTGCATGAGCCCCCAGGTGTCGGCGAAGTACTGGCTGGTCAGTGGCCGCCGATTTCTGCCGCCCAGATCGGTGACCTGGATCTCATTGAGCCCCAGATTCACCTGGTCAACCACTGCCCCAGCCTTCTCGAAAGCCTGGAGGGCTTGGCGGACGACGCGCTCAACTGGCGCCTCCACCGGGAACAGATTCATGTCCGGAGAGTAGGCGATGCGCTTACCCGCGAGCGGACGCTTGCCTTCCGCGCCGCCACGAAACGCACCGATGTAGTCCAGCGAACCGTCCATACTCAACGGATCACCCTCGTGCGGGCCGCTGATGGCCTGCATCAGCATGGCCACGTCTGCCACCGTCCGTGCCATGGGCCCTGGGGTGAAGAACGGCGCCGTAGCAATCGGCGGAGCATCCTGCGGCCAGCGACCAATACTTGGCTTGAGTGCCGCGATGTTGCACATGGCCGCCGGGATACGAACACTGCCGCCCGCGTCGGAGCCCTGAGTAAGGGCCGTCATGAACGACGCCACGGCCGCAGCCGAACCGCCGCTGGAACCACCGGCGTTGAACCGAGGGTCGAACGGGGTGCTTGTCGGGCCGTGGATCTTGTTGTCGGTAGTGCCCTTATGGCCGAACTCGGGAGTATTTGTCTTGCCCGGCACCACCACGCCCGCATCGAGTGCGCGCTGGATGTACACCGAGGTGAAGGGCGGCACGAACCCCACGTCAGCCATCGGCTTGGAGCCAAAGTCGTTGGGGACGCCCGCAAGGAAGTCGAACAGCGCTTTGACGCCGAAGGTCAGCCCCTCCAGCGTACGCGGCCTGCCCAGCCGGTACCGTTCGTCGGACTGCACCGCGGCTTCACGCGCCAACTGCTCCGTAACGTGCACAAAGGCGTTCAGTCGCGGGTTTACCAGCCGCAGGCGGCGCAAGTGCGCCTCGGTCAGATCCACCGCAGAGACGCGCTTCAGCTTAAGCAGCGCCAGCTGCTCATAGGCGGGCAAGAATACTAGTTCGTCAGCTGCCGGTAGTGCCTTCCTAGCGTTTCCGTACTGAGCGAACTGCTGCAGCAGCCAGCTCCAGTTGTCAGATGCAGACGCAGCGGCTGCGGGCTGGGACACCAACCCCGAGCCAGCGAGAGCAGCCACCGAGCTTGCCAGCGCAATTGTGTGCCTACGGGTCAACCGCATCAATAGAATCCCGTCTGAAGGAGCTCTTGTTGGAGCTGTCAGAGGATTCCGGTCTTCAGTTCTTCGTGGTCGATGAACTACCTGCCGGAGACCTCTTCACTATCGATCAACGACATGCACGAACGACGCCATCCACCAGAGCCACTTCTGAAGCGGGACTTGGATCCACAGCCTCCGGCTGAGGCGTCGACCGACGTCCCGAGTCCGACCTCTTCCGCTGTCGAACGTTCCTACCGGGGCGGTCGGGCGAAACCTGTGCGCGCGTGAAGATCTGACGCCGCTTGCGGACCTAACATTGACGATGGGTTATGACTGAACTGAAGCTATCGGACGCCGGCTGGTGGGTGGGAGGACGCAGGGCGGTGGGTTAGCCGGCGCGGTACAAGACAGTGGCGGATGCGGCGGGGACCGCTGAGCGCCGAGTTTCGTCCGTGATGTGGGCGGCGTCAAGAGGCTAATACGAATAATCACCGTTGGTTTACGCGATGCTCCACTGTCAGCTTGTGCTGGCGAGGCCTCAGCCTGACGGCCCTCGATCCACCTGGCCCACCGTCAGCGTCCCTACCAGCGGAAAGACCCCTACCCGGCGACAGGCGGCCCGACCTACCCGCAGCGACCCGCGGCACCCCGCCCTCAACCACAAGGGACTGAACGGTCAAGCCGGAACGGACGACCGGTGATAAAACCCAATGACGGGTCGAGGTCAACCCTACCGATAGGGGCTGGCGGAATCCGGGCGCCGCTGTCACAATCATGGCCCTGATCATGGCTGAGTTGAGGCGCTATCAGCACACCAGGCCTGATGGACATCAGCTCGACAGGTTCCTACGCGATCCATCCCAATCATCCCCGGTGGATCGGGGATCGCTGGCCAGGGCGGTGATCCGCTTGGTGGGTGACCCCAGAGACGACCGGTTGTTGCGGTCGACAGAGCCGGCGCGCCACGAGCCAGGCGAGCTCTCACAGACAAAGTTTCGGCCACGAGCCGACCGGACTGGACGAACACAAGGACTGAAATGGTCGTTGCTGACCGAACCTGCGATTCCATCCACTGAATCCCTCGTGCGTCCGGCCACCCTCGCGGACGCCGAGCAGGAGTTCGGGACTCGCCATTTTAATACATGGCCCCGCGGCAGGGGATGGGGCGCTTTAACGAACGTCGACATCTCCGCTCGCCCAAAGGAACTGCACGTCTCGCTTAGTGCGGACCCACAGGAAAGGCGCCCGGCATGGAACAACAAGAGACACTCGTCGACAACCTTCGAGACGAAACCGAGCTACGTCAACCGCTTACCTTCGAACAGCATGGCGTGGACCGTATCCCGGAAGAGGAGCGGAAGAGCACGCCTTGGACGTTCTTCATCGTTTGTAGCGGCGCCAGCTTCACCCTCGGGAGCGTGGCGTTCGGCTGGCTCCCGATCTCGTTCGGGCTCAGCTTCTGGGCGTCGCTCACCTCAATGGCAGTGGGCACCCTCATCGGGCTCGTTCCACTCGGACCGCTCATCGTCATCGGCTCACGTACCGCCACCAACAATTCCACCTCGAGTGGGGCACATTTCGGTGTACGAGGCCGATTGATCGGGTCCGTCATCGGGCTGGGTCTGATGTTGCTGGGCACAGCCATCGCTATCTGGTCCAGCGGCGGTGTACTGGTCGCGGGCGCGGCCAGGCTCTTCCATACGCCAACGGGGAACGGCGCCCTTGCGTTGACCTACACGGTTCTCGGCCTCCTGTCTGTGCTGATCGCGGTATATGGGTACCACCTGCTCGTTCGGACCACGCTGATTCTGATGATCTTCGGCGTGGTCACCACACTGCTACTGGTGGCGGCCTTCGCCCGCCAGGTCAACGTGGGGTATCGGGGCGGCCAGTACGTGCTCGGCAGTTTCACCAGCACCTGGCTGCTGTCGGTGTTCGCCGTCGGCGTCGGTGGCGTCATGACGATGAGTACGATCGCCGGCGACTGGACCCGCTACATATCGTCCCGGCGCTATCCGACTTCCAGGCTGCTGCCCACCGGCCTGCTGGCCGTGGTCTTGAGCTACATCGTGCCCATGGGGATTGGCGCGCTCGTGAGCACGGCGTTCGTCGACCCGTCGGCACCGTTTCCGCAGAGCTTGGTGACCGCGGCGCCCGGTTGGTATGCCATCCTGCTCATCCCGATGGCTCTCTTCGGTGGCCTGGGTTGGACGGCGTCGAACCTCTACAGTTCGGGGCTCGACCTCAGCGCCATCGTCAGCCGGCTGACACGGGCGAACGCGACCACGATCGTGAGCGTCGTCAGTGTGGGTCTGGTCCTCGCCGGCTCGCTCGTGTGGAACGCTGGCGATTCGCTGTCCGCGATCTCACTCATCCTGCTTGCGGCGAGCGCACCATGGGCCGCGGTCATCGGCCTTGGTTATCTGCGTTGCGGTGGACAATACCTCCCCGACGATCTTCAGGTGTTCAACCGGCGGCAACGCGGTGGCGCCTATTGGTACACGAACGGCTGGAACCTGCCTGCCGTTATCGCCTGGGCGGTGGGGTGCGGATTCGGACTGCTCACCGTGCGGACTACGCTCTACATCGGCCCGTTGGCAAACATAGCCAGCGGCGTCGATGTGAGCTTTGTGGGCTCATTCCTCCTCGCCGGGGCGCTGTATCTCCTCCTGGAGACCTTGCATCTTGGCGCCGGAACCACATCCCCCGCGCCGGTCGCCCCGAGCACCCCGGTCACTCAGCACACCACCCCGTGAGCAATGGCGGCGGCGTATTCGAGGACGTCGGGTACGCCGCCCGCCGAACCCGCCAGTCAAAGGAGTCCGCGGAACATGGCAGCATCGGATGTTCCCGAAAACATCGGTCTTCCGGAGAGCGCCAGTCTCGTCGAGCCGGAGTACACATCCGGAGCCAGATGGCTGCGACCGTCGGAGTGGCCTACCGAGGCCGATCCCTATTTCCAGCCCAGGCCTTTCGACAGCAGAACCACCCCGGCGATCATCAGCCGGTACGACGACGTGCTCGCGGTGATGCTCGATCCCGAGGGCATCTGGCGCCGTGAGATACCACCAGCGCTCTTCCCGCTCGATGATCGTCATTGCATCATGGGCGCGTCCTGGATGTTGGACGGTGAGATACACAAGCGGCTGCGCCGAACGCTGCGACAGATCAACCGCGGCTCCACTGACGAAGCGCGTAGGTTCACCCGAACGCTCACCAAAAAGTTGCTCGCCAGGTTGATGAACGAGCCGCCGCCGTGGAACCTCTCCCGGGTCATCGATGACGTGTCCATGCGGGTCATCATCGAGTGCACCCTGCAGGCACCGCCTCTCCTGGTCCACGCGGTGCGGCTTCGGCAGCTGTGGCACGAGGCGGGCGCCGCCAGCGACGGGTACTTCGGCATGGCACGTCAGCCCGAGTTCGAAGCGATCCTGCAGCTCGTGACCGAGGAACACCACGACCTGCCCGATGGGCTGGCCCGTCACCTGGTCGACGTGCGGGACTCCGGTGCCATGACCGACAGCCAGCTCATGAGCCAGCTGGGGATGCTGGTCGTGAGCTACGAAACGCAGGCCGCCTCGGCCGCGAGCCTGATCGGCATGCTCCTCGAGCACGACCTGTACGGGTACGCCCGCCAGGCCGTCGCGCATCCCGAACTCATGCGGCGAATCGTCGCCGAGGGTAGCCGGCGTGGCCTCTCGTTCCCCACGAACCTGATGACGCCGTCGAGACCGGTAACCATAGACGGCCAAAAGCTGCCCGCCGGAGAGCCGGTGCTTGTGTCCTACGCGGCGGCAAACATGGATCCGATCCGCTTCGGCGTCTCGGCGAGTCGTTTTGACCCGCGGCCCTCGCGGCCTACGCACCTCGCGTTTGGCCTAGGGCCGCATCGCTGTCAAGGCGAGGTGGGCGCCGAGCAGTTCGTAGAGGATGTGTTGGTGGCAATGCTTGCCCAGTTGCCGGACGACGTTCAACTCGACCACGACGGGCAGGTGCTCCGCGAGACCGCGGGCATCTCGTGGACGATCCCGCGCCTGCTGGTGAGCCCTCGTCGCGCATCGTGACCCACGATCGGCCGTACGAGATAGGACCCGCTCGCAGCCATCCCTTCACGTTGGGACGTGAACGGCGGCGGGGTGCGTGCCGGGTCGTACGGGGGTGGTGGGGGAGGTGGGCGGTTGCGGTGCAGGCGGAGTACGCGCATGGTGACGAGATCTGGTCGCCGCTGCGGGACCAGGTGATGGTGTCATCCACGCTGGGTTGTGGGCCGGTCCAGTCCACCACGACCGGATCGTCGGGCAGCCGAATCGACGCACGGGGTCGGGTGGCCCGGGGGAATCTCACCCCCGGGCCCCACAGAGTGAAGTGGGCCGCCGGCGAGGTGCCCGTATGGCCATCAGGCGTACCCACGATGGCCGTTCCGGCCGTCCTGGAGGGTCACTGCGTATGTGGGTAGCTGCTGGTCACGGTGGTGATGAGGTCGTTGGAGCGGCGGTTGGCGCGTCAGGTGGCTCTGGCGATGTCGGTCTCGCCGTTGCCGCCACCACGCTTTCCATCGAGGGCACCGTATCGCCCGCAAAGGCATGAACCACGTACGTCTGCCGATCAACTCTCGCGGGCTGTTGGCCGACGACGGTTAGCTGGCGCTGGCAGTCGACCGGCAGCCGCCGAGGTCCGGAGATGTCGGGCGCTGTAGCAGGGATACCGGGTCGGGTTTTGCCGCGGACGAGCCGTTGCCCATGCCCCACGGTTCTCACGCTGGCCGCGCTGCTCTACTACCTGCTTGTCCTGCTGGTCAGCCGACGATGGAGCCGCGGCTACCTGGCCGACGGCAGGTCAGCTGACCTGCAGGATCTCCGCACCGTCGCCCTGATGACGCACTGGAAGGAAGATCCGGGGCTCAGACTCGTCCTCTTACATCCCAGCGGAAACAGCGCGGCGTTCCTACTTGCGCAGAAACGCACAGGGGCGATCGACGCCGCCGATGGCTGGACGCACGATGAGTCACTCGACCGGGCTGCCCTGCCGACGCCGCAGCGTGCGGATCCACCCTTGAGCGGTGTGCCGGGGCACGTCGTAGTGATCGGCGACAGCCGCCACGCTACCGGCCTGCTGATATACCGACTCGAGATCGTCCGGTGACCGCCGGTACACGCGACCCTTCTCCTTGGACGCCTCACCCTTCGGTTTTTGTTTGTTGGCATTCCGCCCCGAGACCGCGGCCTTGAGGCCCCTCGCGGCTTTCCGTCCACCTGCCCGGGTCTCGGCAGCGGCCGATGCCTTCGCCCGTGCCGGCTGCTTCGGAACAGCGACCTCGGCCCGGTCGTTCGCGGGGATGGCCGTTGTCGGCTCCTCAGCGATGGACGTGGTGGCGCCGACAGCCTGGGTTGGGTTCGTGTCGGCGACGGGTTCCTCGTCGCCAACGGCCAGGCGCTCTGGATCGGCAGGGGCGTCGGCCGTGGCAGCAGGGGACACGGTTAGGGCCTGCTGCCCGCCGACGGCCGGTGTGACCGCCTTCAGCAGTAGATCCACATCAACCGCGGGAATCTGGCCCGCAGTCAACCCGTCCCCCTCACCGGCGCGTACCAGCAGTTCAACGATCCGCGCGGTCGTACCTTCCAACTCGACCGTCAGTATCGTGGTCGCTCGACTCCGATCGTCCGCAGCGATGGTGATGGTGTAGGAACTCAAGGCATACCTCCAAAAAGCAACGCCTTGTCACCTCTCGCTCGAACCACCCTGGAAACGTGACAAGGAACTTTGAATCTCCCCGATGCAGCTATCGGGGAACCGAAGGAAAGCTATCGTATGCCAGTGAACGGGCACTCAGTGCCCTCATTCTGAATGCCCGGCCCGGGCCTCCACACCGTTGCCCGGGCATCACGCACCGGACCGCTGCCGCCTTGGTGGGCAACTCCAAACTCGCCGTGGAACAGCAGCGTGCCGTCCGGCCGCGCCACCACCCCAGTGGTGCTGGCACTACCGGAGTCGACCGCCAGCCACGCCATCCCTGCTCGCATATGCCCAGCACCGCACGGTCCGAGCGCAGGTCGAACACACCCTGGCCAGGATGAGGAACCGGAAGATCCTGCGCGACTACCCGCCACGCAGCCGGTACATTGACCGACGCCGCTTCCGGCATCGCACTCCTGCATGCGAGCGGGGTCCTATCTCGTACGGCCGATCGTGGGTCACGCTGCGGGGCGAGGGCTGACCAACAGGCGCGGGAAACGGGCCGGGTCGAAGCAACCACACACCCGTGTGCAGTTGCCGCGCGAGGTACAAATCGACCTGATCCGCCGGCGGCGCTCGGCGTTGAAGGTCCCCGATACCGAGCGGTACCAGCCGAAGTGGCTGATGGCCCTGGAAATGCTCGACGAGCTGGCCGAGTGGGGCCTGCGCCCGCCGCTGCTGACCGCCGACGTCGGTTACGGCCAGGTCGCCGAGTTTCGTCAGGGCCTGACCGAACGCGGCATTCCCTACATCGTGGCGACCACGTCGTCCACCACCGCTCAACCCGGTGACGCCCAACCCGTGCAGGTTCCCTGCGCCGGCGTCAGCAAGTACCCCACACCGAAGTACCCCCACCCTGCCCGCAGCCTGAAGAACCTCACCCTCGCCCACGGCGCCGACGCGGCGCCTCTGGTGCGCTGGCGTGCCTGGCCCTCGGCGCAGCTTGCTCAGTTCCTCATGTGGTCGCTTGCTGGGGATGGGGTGGTGATGGTGCGCGCCTCGCCGCAGACGGGTCTGCTTCAACGGACATCAACGCCTGCGCGAGCTTTTTGATCATCGCCTGCAACAAATCAGGCGATGCACCCTCGACCTGCTCGCGTAGCAGGTCAACAGGGCTCACCTCTCGGAAGCGGCCATCGCGTTCTCCTTCCTTCTCTGCGCAAGGCGCGGCGGCCGGTCTTGATCGGCGCCCTGGTCCTGGCAGGGCTGACCACAGTCGCGACACCGGCGAGCGCGGCGAGCACCAAGAGACAGCCCGGGCAGTAGCGGGGTTGACCAGGGCCAGTGGAAGAGAGGTTCGGTTTGAACACTGCCCGGTTCGTGTCCCCGGCCGGATGCCGCCTACACCTGCACCTGCGGCGGACGGCTGTCCATAGCCGTTCTGCGTACGATGCCGTGATGAGTGGCGATGAGGTCATCGGGCGCGAGGCGGAGCTCGATGTTCTGCGCGGTGTTGTCCTGGCCGCTGCCGAGGGCCGCGGCGGAGGGGTGTGGATCGAGGGCGAGCCCGGGATCGGCAAGTCCGCGGTGCTCAACGCCGGGCTCGCGCATGCGCGTTTCCTCGGCATGCGCGTCTTCCATGGGACGGCCGACAGCCTGACCCAGTTGTTTGCGCTGCAGGTAATAGCAGAGTGTCTTGACCTCGGTGGGCACACGATGGACGAGTATCGGTCGGAGATCGCGGAGCTGTTGGCAGGGCGCGGCTCGGGAACAAACGCGGTGCTGGCGGCGAGCGAGCGGGTACTCGCGTTGATCGACCGTGAGGCGACCCACGCGCCGGTGGCGCTTGCTATCGATGATCTCCAATGGGCCGATGCCGCCAGCCTCGGGGTGTGGCACAAATTGACGAGCATCGCGAGCCAAGCGCCCCTCGTGCTCATCAGCGCGTGCCGCCCCGTTCCGCGGCGCGAGGAGGTAGACCGCCTACGTGAGATCGTGACCGATCGGCTGGCCGCGCCGTTGATCCGACTTGGCCCGCTGGCGCCACCTGACGTGACCACGATGGTCACCTCGCTGCTGTCCGCGCCGCCGGGTTCGGGATTGACCGAGGCACTTGCCAAGGCCGGCGGGAACCCCTTGTATGTGCGGGAGATGCTCAATGCCCTCGTTCGGGATGGGCAGGTGCATGTGTCCCGCGATGTCGCCGAGCTCGACTCGCCGAAGGGCGAGCCGCCGGCGTCGGTGGCGGCCGCCATCAGCCGGAGACTGGACTTCCTTCCCCGGCCGACGCGAGCAATCCTGCGCAGCGGTGCCCTACTCGGGACCCATTTCTCGATGAGCGACCTCGCATTGGTGTCGAACCGCCCCGTCCCCACCCTGGTCGACGCGGTGAGCGAAGCCGTTGAGGCTGGCATGCTCGCCGACTCCGATGCCGGGCTGTCGTTTCGTCATCCGCTCATCGCAGAGGTGCTGAAAAACGAAACGCCAACGGCGATTCGCGACGGCATGCACGGCTATGCGGCCAAGGTCCTCGCGGAAGCGGGCGCCCCATGGGATCGGGTCGCGAGACACCTCCTGGCCACGTCGGAAAGGCCCGAAGGATGGATGCTGGATTGGCTGGTCGACCTGCCCGCGGCCGCGTTGCACGCGGCGCCCCTCATCGCCGCGGATCTCCTCCAGCGAGCGCTGACGGCTGTTCACCCTGGTGACCCACGGCGTGATTTTTACCTCGCCCGGCTTACCACCGTGCTTCGGTTGCAGCATCGTCTAGACGACCTGGTGGCTCTGGGCACGGAGGCCCTTCGAACCGTGTCGGACCCGGCCCTTGTCGGCGAAGTGGCCTGGAATCTGGCCCGGGGATTCGGTATGTCTGGTCAATCTGAGCGGGACTGGTCCCTCATCTCAGAGGTGCTGGATCGACCTGACCTGGTGCCGCCGTGGCGCAGTCGACTGCGTGCCCTGCTCGCCTCCGATCTTCTCTTCAGCGACAACCGGGAGGACGGGAGGGTCCATGCCCAGTTGGCGATCAGCGAGGGGGAGTCCTGCGACGACCCAGTCTCGGTCGGGTGGGCGTTGGTAGCCCTGATGGTTGACGCGGCCGGCTACAGCGAGGCGCTGGAGCTCGCCGAGCGCGGTCTTTCCGTGGTTGTCGGGGGCGACATGGAGTCAATGGACGTTCGGCTTCTCCTCATGGTTAACCGGGTGGCGCTGCTCGCCAACCTTTACCGGTATGGGGAGTTCGCCACGGCGCTGTCGGCCACGTCGGCGCTCGCCGAGAGCGCTGGTGCGACCACACGGGTCCTTCAAACGCAGCTTGTCGCGGCCGAGGTGTTCCTGGCCGCGGGTGATTGGGACCAGTCGCTGTTGTATGTGGACGCGATGGGCGACGTCGGGCATATTCAGCATCTGTTGCGGGTGCGCGGGGCGGCGGCATTGATCCATGCGCGGCGGGGGCAGCGAGAGGAGGCCGAGGCCGATCTGGCCGCGGTGGCGCACGTCCAGTACGCGAGCGGAGTGCTGCGCCTGAACGCCCAGTCGTTGATTGAGGCGCAGGCACTGTTGCTTGAAGCCGACGGTGACCTCCCCGCGGCGGTGGCGCTGATGGTCCCGTGGCTGGAGGAGCAGTACTCCCAGCGCACCCAATACAGTCGTTGGGAGACACTGATGGAGTTCGTGCGGTTGGCCTTGGCCGCCGGCCGCACCGATCTCGCCGCAGCGGCTGCCCGGGCCGCCGACCAGGATGCCAAGAACAGTGATGCGCCACAGGTTGTGGCGGCAGCAAGCGTCTGCCAGGCACTTGTGTCGGATGATCCGCAGCCACTGCTGGCGGCGGCGGAGTATTTCGACAGCATCCATGCTCTGCCACGGGTGGCGTTCGCGCTGCAGGAGGCCGCCGTCCGGTTGGGGCACCGAGGCGACCTGTCGCACGCCAGGGACGCGTTCGCTCGGGCGGTGGCGATCTATCAGGAGTTGGGCGCTTGGCTGGACCTACGTCGGCTGGAGTCCAGGCTGCGGCAGTTTGGCGTACGCCGGGGACCTCGGTCGACTCACCGCAAGGTCACCACGGGTTGGGAGGCGCTGACGCCGGCCGAGCGCGAGGTGGTCCGCCGGCTGGCGCAGGGGTTGTCCAACCCGGAGATCGCTCAGCAACTGGTGCTGTCGCGGCGCACCGTTGAGACGCACGTCGCCCACATCTTGAGAAAGCTCAACGTCCGCAACCGGGTGGAAATCGCACGGGAGGCGCAAAACCGGCTCGCTCAGATCTAGGTCGTCTCGAAGTGCGTGTAGCCACTCGTTGATGGCGGCGACGCGGATGGTGGCTTCGTAGCGGACGGCCAGCTTGTCGCATCGAGCGGCCAGGCCACGGTGGCGTTTGAGCCGGTTGCGCCGGCGGCGTGCTGATGGGCCCGAGCGATGGTGGAGTCGACGCTGACATCCCACGTGATCAACCCAGCGGCGTCGGCGTGGGCCTGCAATCTCAGCTGCCCGCCCTCCACAGTCTTCGGCGCCTACCACCACTACCGCGGGCCCCGTCGAATCGAGGTGTATCCCTTCAGCGGGCACGAGGAGGCGAGGCGTTCCAGGATCAGGTTCGACTGCGGTTTTTGGCCGAGATGCTGGCACGAGCCTCCGGGCCGGACTGAGCGCAAGGCGGCGATCGCCAATACGCACTGGTCCGGGGGCCCCTTCGGCCGAGGTCTGGACGCCGGCGCTGCCCGGACCGAAATGAACTGACCCACGGGCCGGGCCTGCCCGTTATTGGGAGTATGAGGACAGTTCAAATCACGAAGCCCCACCAGTGGTGGTGGGAGCAGGCCGAATGCAGGGGGCTGGACCCGTCGTGGTGGTTCGAGTCACGCCTGATGTGGCAGAACGCCGTGCACTGCTGCATGGCCTGCCCCGTGCGCGATCAATGCCTCGAGGATGCCATCCGCTCTGGTGACGTCGGCGTGGTCCGGGGCGCGTCCTGGTTCACCGACGGTAAGCGTGGCCGGCAGATCCTGTCGTTGATCTGCGAGGCGTGCGGCAGCCGCCCGGTGGCCTTCACCCAGTCGACGGTCAGCCGCCACTGCCCGACCTGTCGGAGGTAACGGTGCCAGATGCGATGAGGGCCTGCCTGGTCATGTGGACGCCCGAGCAGCTCGCCACCCGGGCGGACGAGGCGATCGATGTCCTTGCCGAGGCGATGGGCTATGGCCCGGCGATGCGGGAAGGCAGCCGTCGGCATCTGCTCGAGCACCTGGCGATGCCCGGGTTCCGGGCGGTGGTCATTCTGGGGCCGCTGGCCGACATCGTCGGGTTCGGCTACGGCTATCTGTGTCGGCCCGGCCAGTGGTGGCGGGACTGGGTGGCCGGTGCGATGCCGGTCGTCGCCGATCGCAGGCGGTGGCTCGACGAAGCCTGCACCGTATCGGAGCTACAGCTCCGCCCGGCCTGCCAGGGCAGAGGGCTGGGTGAGGCAATGCTGCGCGGCATGCTGTCATCGGCCGGGACGCGGACGGCGGTGCTGTCGACGCCGGAAACGGTCGAGGCGCGGTCACGGGCGTGGCGGCTGTATCGGCGCATGGGATTCCGTGACCTGCGCCGCGGGCTGAGCTATCCCGGCGATCCGCGTGCGTTCGCCATCTTCGGCCGTGATCTGCCGGGGCGGGACGGTTCGGTGGGGCGTACCGGGGATCGCGGGGCGTGGCCGGCATTGAGTAGGTAACGCAGTGCTGAGGTACCGGACGGTGGTGCTCGCCGAAGCTCTGTTCGCGTCGGCGCTGAGGCCTTCGCAGCATCCCGATCGCCAGCAGGTGCGCCGGGCAATCGCTGGCGAACTCGTGCGCCGCGGGTCTCCGGCTGCGTAGCCGAGGTCGCGTGCGAGTTCGGTGAGCATCCGGAAGAAGCCGCAGAGCGCTTGCGGTGGGCGCTGCGGTCGGTTGCCGACTGCGGTGACTGGGGCTACGCGCGGCTGGCGGTGCTCCGCGGCCGCGGACCGCGCGGCCGATCATCGACAGAAATTTTCAGATCAACTTCGCCACGGATTGACCCACGCGCGCCTCTACGTACGTGCAAACAGGGACGCGAAATATGTGGCGCCGCCACAGAGGCGCGGACCTCGAAACCATCCCTTCCATCCGTGGAGTGACTGACGTGAACAAGCCCTTCCGAAGGCTGCTCTCCCTGGCGGGCGTCATGCTGCTCGGCATGCTCGCGGCGCTGGTTGCGGCGAGCCCCGCCGCAGCGCATCACACCCGGGTCAGCGGGGCCGCGGTGTGTCAGCCGGACGGCGCCTATGAGATCACCTGGCAGGTAAACAACGGTAGTTGGGAGAACAGATACGCTCAGATCACCAAGCTCGTCGCGCGGCCGCAGGAGCCGATCGATGGGATCAAGGTGGGCAGCGCGATCAGCGCCGACACCGACGGCGACGGTCCGAAGGGCGTGGTGACCGGTGTGCAGCGGGTCCCGGGCACGACGACGAGTGCCACCCTGACGGTGTCGGCGACCTGGTTCGAGCGCAACGGCGACCGGATCGGCATCTCCAGCACCGACGTCGGCCACGCCGCCGGCCTCAAGGGGACGTGCAAGGAGACACCGCAATGCGTCGACATGGCACAGGCCACGTACAAGCATACGTTCGACGGTGCGAAGGGTCGGGCGACAGTCGAGCTCGCCGGTGACCTGCCCCTGTGCAAGGACCAGAAGCAGGAGTTCCTCCTTGTCTCCTACTTCGCACCGAGCGCCAAGGTGGGTTGGCCCCAGTACGCGTACGACCACGATGTCGCTGCGATCGACGCTAAGCATCGCAAGGTTGAGCTGAAGGCCGACGTGCCGAAGTGCTACACCCAGGTGGACCTCGTCTGGGGTGGCAAGGGCGAGCTGATCACGCCGATGGTGGAAAAGGGCAAGCGCTACGGCGACAAGAAGCTGGGCAGCAAGGGCAAGCCCGGCAAGCGCTCCGCCGGCCCGCTCGGCGCCTACAACGGCGGTGCCGCGTCCTGCGCGCAGCCGAAGGCCACTTTCGCGCCGGCCTGTGACGGGTCGGTCGTCGTCCATCTCAGCGGAGGCAACTATCCGGTGAGGTTCCGGGTCACCGCGACCGGTGTGGACCGTGCCGTCGGGGTGCCCGCGGGAAAGTCGGTGGAGTTGCCGATGCGGGCGGGCGCGGGCCTGATCGTCGTGACGGAGCGGGGCAAGGAAGTGGCTCGTTATCTTTGGTCGCGGCCGTCGACCTGCGGACTGCCCACGATGTCCACCGAGTCGACCTGCTCGGAACTCAAGGTGACCGTCAAACATCCGGGTAAGGGGATGCCGCCGATGGAGGCGGTCGCCACCTACGGAACGCAGGAAAAGAAGGTCACGCCCTCCGACGGGGGATCGGAAACGGTCGTCTTCGCCGCCGGACGAGGCCGCGTTGTCAATGTGGTGTTTTCCGGCTACGACTACAAGCTGATCGGTGAGTACGAGGACCCGGGCACCTGCGACAAGCTGCCGACAACGGGTTCGATGACCGCACGGATCGGTTCCGTCGGAGTCCTGATGGTTGCCGTCGGTGCGGCCCTGATCGTCTTCGTGCGCCGCAGAAGGGCGTCGACGGAGCTCTAGTCAGTGCGTGTCCACCACGTTCGCCGGGTGGCCAATGGTGGCCGGGGATCGTCGCTTTGAGGGCGACCGGCTTCCACTGGTACTGGCGAGGCGAGCCTCCACGGACCGACTGCTCCTTGAATCGCTCGTGGTGGGCGGCGGGGGTGACGTCGGGACTGGCCGGCACCGGGGGTAGGTGTCGGCCAGTCCCGACGGTGCGTGATGACCAACGGCCCCCATCAGCAGGGCCTACGATGGCCGCATCCGAGCCAAGGGCCAAGAACACAAACCCGCCGAACGGCTCTCCGAGCCGGACTCTACGAACTGCGCGCGCCGGGGGTACGACGACGCCGGGCGAACCGTCGAATACGGCTGGCATGTCTACCGGGGCGGAGCATCACAGCTTTGCAATCTCCCGGGTGGAGCGGTGAACTCCTGCCCCGAGGTCGGCGTAATAGGGGGAGTGAAAACGACGGTGGCTGCCGGGGAGCGCAAGGAGGAGGCGGGTCGGCTCGCGACTGCGACGGCGAGCGGCACGCCAGGCACGTCGGTTGTGGACGTCGGAGTCCGGCCAGGGTCGGCGAGCCGGAACGGGCCGAAGGTCACTTCGAGAACGTGCTGCCCGGCCTCGTCGAGCGTGGTTGCCCGGAGCTCGTCGAAGTCGGACGGCTCACGCCGCTCTGGCCGGTACTCGAGCAGCTCTTCGCGCGGCAGATCCTCGGTTGCTACCACGGCATGGTCATTCGGCGGCCGACAGTGGAGTGCGCGTGAGGCAGGGATGCTAATTCGTATTAGCACCTTGACGCCGCCCCACACCCCGAACCACACTCACCGTGGTCGGACTGCCACAGTCGGCTCCTGCTGCATCTGTCAGTGATGCCGCCGTGTTGTCCCTGCGACATCCCGCCACCGCGTACCTCGCCCCCTGCTCATCGCTCGGGCGTCGTCCCCACCACCTTCCGTCCGCATAGGAGGCATCGATGGTCAACGGCCGGACTGCATCCGCCCCCAACCGCCGAACCCTGTTGACCGCCGCGATCCGGCGAGAATGGCCTGATGGTCGCGACGACCTGTTCGGGTTCACCCCCGATGCCGCCATCGGCAAACGGAGGCTCGACCGCGACGAACGTTTTTGGCGCGCCGGCCCGGTGCCGCCGGCCGGGGTGTACGCCGTGCCCGCCAACGCAGGCGATGTGCGACGGCACCCGGCGGACGGCTGCCGAAATGTGTCGTGCCTGGACTCACCGAAGCGGGGTGAGCGGTGGTGAGGTCAGCGCACGTGCAGGTGGCCCTGGCCCGACGGACAATGACGCCCACCGGGTTGTGGGTGTTCGGGGCGGCGGCGTCGGCGCCGATGGTGGTGCTCGCCGGCGGTATCCCCGCCACCTACGCGACCACACAGGTTACGAGTCTGCCGCTGGTGTTCCTGCTGGTCGGTGGCGTCGTGGCGCTGTTGGCGGTCGGCTACACGACGATGGCGCGTCAGGTCGGGCACTCGGCGGCCTATTACGCGATCCTCGCACACGGCCTGGGCCGTACATGGGGGGTCGCCGCCGGTGTGATTGCCCTGGTGGCCTACAACGCCATCCAGATCAGCCTGTACGGGCTGGTCGGTGCCACGATGGCCGCGCAGCTCGGCGGCACCTGGTGGGTGTGGGCGGGCATCGCCCTGACCATCGTCGGGGTCCTGGGTGTGCGGGCGATCGTGTTGTCGACCCGGGTGCTCGCCGTCGTGCTGGCCGCCTCGCTGCTCGTCGTGGCGGTGTTCGTGGCCCGAGCGTTGGCGCAGCCCGCAGCCGGCGACCTGTCCTGGGAGGGTTTCGTCCCAGGGGGTATGGCGGTCAGCGGCATCGGTGGAGCGTTTGCCCTGTGTATGGCCGCGTTGATGGGGATCGACGCGCCGGCCTCCTTCGCTGAGGAGGTCGTTGACCGGCGGGCGATCACCCGGGCCACGATCGCCGTCGTGGTCGCCCTCGGAGTGGTCTACTCGATCGCCGCGTGGGCGATGGGGGAGGCGGTCGGGCCGGACAAGGTCGCCACGGTCGCCGCGGACCCTGCGGCGGGGTTGCCGTTCTCGGTCCTGGAACGCGTCGGCGGTGTCTGGGCCCTGCTGGGCGAGATGATGCTGATCTTCGCGATCGTCACGTCGATGCTGGCGTTCCACAACGTCGTGGCCCGGTACGTGTTCGCCATGTCGCGCGAGGGAGTCCTGCCATCCGGTCTCGCACGTAGCAGCAGATCTGCGCGGGTCAACGCTCCGCGTGGCGGATCTCTGTTGCAGACCGGCATCGCGGTGGCGGTGGTGGGCGCGTTCGCTCTCGCCGGCGTCGATCCCGTCGCCGCATTGTTCACCTGGTTGTCGACGCTGGGCGCGTTGGGGTTGCTGTGCCTGCTGCTCGCCGCGTCGTTCGCCGCGATGAAGGCTCCGGCCGGTGTGCGCGGCATCGGGGCCGGGGTGTGGTCGTGGAAGGTCGCACCGTTGCTGGGCCTGACCGGCGGCGTGGTGGTGCTGGGCGCGATGGTCTTCAACGTTGGCCCCCTGCTCGGTGCCACCCCCGGGTCGCTGTACCCGTATCTGCTGCCCGCGATCGTTGTCGCCGCCGCCATCGTCGGCGCCGTGTGGGCCAGGCACCTGCGGCAGTTCCGCCCGGAGGTCTACCACGGTATCGGCCGTGGCACGCCGAAGACGCACGCCATCCCTGACGACATCAACGTCTCGATCTGAGGGGCCGACGATGACAACCCACGCGGCGATGCCGCCAGGCAGCCGGCACCACGGCGATCCACTGGACTCCGACTGGCGACCGGAACAGCCATCGGCGGAACGACCCGCCGGCTACCCGGGGCCCGCAGCGCACGTGTCACCGTCTGACTACACCACCGGCTACCCGGGGCCCGCAGCGCACGTGCCACCGCCTGACTACACCACCGGCTACCCGGGGCCCGCAGCGCACGTGCCACCGCCTGACTACGGTTCGGCCCGAGCGCCAGGCGACTACCTGCGACCGCCTGATCCGATGCCTGCCCCGATCGCACCGTCGATCGCCTCGCCGCCCGCGTGGTCGCATCCGCCGCAGCACATCGACGACCGGGTGTCACCGGATGCCCGTTTCTGGGCTGACCTGCGAATGCAGATCGTCTTCCGGAGCAAGCGACTCAACATGGGTCACATGCATGCGGCCGACGAGCGGTTCGGGCAGCGTAACGCGATCGGCCCGCACGGGGTGATGCTGTTCTACGCCGCGGCGGCGCCGGCCGAGCCTCGCGGCTATCAGCTGTTCACGGCGTACCGGCTGTGGCTGGCGTCGCCGGAGTCGAATGATCTGCCCCGACTCCTCGCTGACCTGGCCGAGGTCGCGGCGGACAACATCGCCCACGCGACGGCCGCCAGGCGCCGCTGGAATCCTCTCGGGCCCGACGGGTCCATGGTCAACGGCGGCGACATGACCCTGCCCGACGGGGCGACCTACGTCGGGGTCGGCGTCACCACGCTCGACACCGACCAAGGCAGCTGGTACCAGGTCGCACGGGCCCTGCGCGACCAGCCGATCGACCACCGCCGCCGGTCGATGTTCGACCTCAAGGGCCAGTGCTACGCCCTGCTGACCGACGGCACGGCCCTGCATATGGAACGCGACCCCCACGCGCCCCTGGGCGTCGACGGGATCCGATGCAACAAGACCCTCGACCCCGACCGGATCTCCTACTACAACCCGCACGCGAACCTCACCGAGCAGGGCGACGACGCGATCCGGAAAATGTGGCGTCAGCTCGGGCTGTTGCACCACACCCTCGCAGCCCACCTGATCGGGGAGCAGCAGGCGTGACCGACAGCCCTACCGTCGCGCTCGCCGAGGCCGCGGACCTCAGCGACGCGCCGATCGATGTCACCGCCGTGCTCGAGCACCAGGTGAACCAGGCCGAGGATGCAGCGCCGCTGAGCATCGGGTTTCCCGGCGCCGTAGACATCGACTACAGCGACGTCATGGCCCGCATGGGCAGGCGGCTGTGGAACAACATCGGCGACCCGACCACCGACCCGGGCGGGGCGGCCCACACCAAAATCCTGGAGCGGGCGGTCATCGCCTGGGTCGCCGAGACACTGGCCATGCCGGCCGATGATCGGTGGGGATATGTGACCACCGGTGGCACCGAGGGAAACCTCGCCGCCCTCCACACCGCCTACCGTCGCCATCCCCGCGCGATCGTCTACTACTCGGCCGCCGCACACTACTCCATCCCCAAGGTCCTCGGCATCATCGGCGCACCAGCGGTCGTGATCAACGCGAACGACGACGGCGAGATGAACTACGAAGACCTCGCCGCCCAGATGAGCATCCGCCGTAGCCGGCCGGCGATCGTGGTGGCCACGGCCGGCACGACCATGACCGAGGCCGTCGACGACACCGGCCGCATCCGCGACGCCGTGGCCGAACACGCCGCCGACTGGCACCTGCACGTCGACGCGGCGCTGTCCGGCATCCCGCTCGCCCTCGACGGCCGGCTCCGCCTCGACAACGCCAGCGGCATCAGCAGCATCGCCATCTCCGGCCACAAGTTCTTCGGCACACCGACACCATGCGGGATCGTTCTCATCCGCGACAGCGCCCGCAGGCGCGGCAGCCACATCGCCTACACCGCCACGCTCGACACCACCATCACCGGATCCCGATGCGGCCTCGCCGCCACGCTGCTGTGGCACGCCATCGCCACCTACGGTCGAGAGAGACACCGGTGGCGCGTCAGCGAGGCCCGGCACCTCGCCGCCTACGCCGTCCAACAGCTCACCGCCGTCCGCTGGCCGGCGTGGCGGCACCCCCACGCCTTCACCGTCGTGCTCCAGACCCCACCTGCCAAGGTACGGGAGAAGTGGCTGATCGCCACCGACGGCGACGTGAGCCACGTCATCTGCATGCCCGGTATCAGCGAAGGCCAGATCAACTCCTTCGTCGCCGACATCGCCGCCGCCAGCTCCGCGCCACCCGCACCGATCCCACGCCCACGTGCAACGCCCCTCGCGGGTTGCGGCCACGCGACACACCACGCCCAACGCGCCGCCCACCAGGGAATCGACGCCGGGACCGCCTACGGTCCACGAGCGCCCGTACCGCTATCCGACCCCACTCGACCTTGAAACGGTGCCCCTGCGACGGAGCCCGCGAAGTACGAGCCCGACCAGATTTGTTGGCGCGGTAGTAGTGGCGTATGAGGTCGGGGAACTCCTGCCGCAGGCGGCGCGACGACACGCCCTTGAGGCTGTTGACCAGCCGGGCCACGGCCACTTTGGGCGGGTAGTTGACCTGCAGGTGCACGTGGTTGTTCTCGCCGTTGAACTCGATCAGCTCGGCCTCGAAGTCGCGGCACACGTCTCGCGTGATCTGTTCCATCCGGGACAGGTGCCGGTCGCCGAACACCTTGTGCCGGACCCCTTCGTCACGAAGATCAAGTGAACGCGCATCGCAAGAACACAGTGTCTACCAGTGCGGATGCCTTCACGTTTTGCCATAAACCAGTACGGCACAATGCTTCTCGTGCAGCTCCGTTACCAGTTCCGCGTCTATCCGACGCCGGGCCAGCAGATTGAGCTGGCTCGGGCGTTCGGGTGTGCGCGGGTGGTGTTCAACGACGGGCTGCGCGCACGGCAGGAAGCCCGCGAGGCCGGACTGCCGTACGTCTGCGACGGCGAGTTGTCCAAACGGGTCATCACGGAGGCGAAGAAGACCGCGGCCCGCGCCTGGCTGGGCGAGGTGTCGGCGGTCGTGCTGCAACAGGCCCTGGCGGACCTGAACACCGCGTACCGCAACTTCTTCGCCTCGGTCACGGGCAAGCGCAAGGGCCGCAAGGTCGCCCCGCCCAGGTTCCGGTCCCGCAAGGACAACCGGCAGAGCATCCGGTTCACCAAGAACAGCCGGTTCAAGGTCTGCGAGAAGGCCGGCTGCGGCTGCCGAAGATCGGCGACCTCGCGGTCCGCTGGTCCCGGACACTGCCGTCGGACCCTTCGTCCGTGGCGATCATCCGGGACGCGGCCGGGCGGTACTTCGCCTCGTTCGTCGTCACCCTCGGCGCGGACGAGACGTTGCCGCCGGTCGATTCCGAGGTTGGCATCGACCTGGGCCTGACGCATTTCGCGGTGCTGTCGGACGGCACGAAGGTGGCCGCGCCGAAGTTCCTGCGCCGCGCCGCCCGCAAGCTCAAGCGGTTGCAGCAGGACCTCTCGCGCAAGCAGAAGGACTCGAGCAGGCGTAAGACGGCCGTCGTCAACCTCGCGCGGGCGCACGCCCGGGTGGCCGACACCCGGCGGGACTGGCAGCACAAGCTCTCGACGCAGATCATCCGCGAGAACCAAGCGGTGTACGTCGAGGATCTGTGCGTCGTCGGTCTCGGCCGGACCCGGCTCGCCAAGTCGGTGCACGATGCCGGTTGGGCGTTATTCACGGGCATGCTGGAGTACAAGGCCGCCCGGTACGGACGCACCTTCGGCCGGGTGGACCGGTTCTTCCCGTCCACCCGCATGTGCTCGGCGTGTGGCCGGATCAACGAGAAGATGGCGCTCAACATCCGATCGTGGGACTGCCCGTGCGGAGTAGCCCACGACCGGGACGTGAACGCCGCCAGGAACGTCAGGGCCGCTGGACAGGCGGACCTCAACGCCCGTGGAGCGCACGTAAGACCGGCACTCGTGCCGGCGGCGCGCAGGGAAGCGGGAACCCACCCGGACGCCGCGTGTTCCACGCGCAGCGTGGAGGGAATCTCCGTCCTTCAGGGCGGAGAGGATGTCAAGTGTGTGAGTCCTGCCAGCGGTGGTCGACGAGGCGGGCGGAGTTGATCGGCATGGCGCTGCTGCGGCGGTGAGAGTTGCGGCGCATCGGGTGCAGGGTCGGGCCGTCGGGCAGGGTGATGAGTGGTCGGGGCGTGTAGCCGTAGCGGGCGAGCAAAGGTTTCCCGCCGGCGGGGGTGGTGCTCCAGGACGGCAGATCGATGCGGTCGAGGCGGCTGCGGTGGTGGGCCAGTAGCGCTGTTGCCCGCCCGGCCCGCTGCGCGTGCGGACGGACGGCGAGGAACGCGAGGTGGTAGTGCGGCTCGGTGGGTTGCCTGTCCGCCAGGAGTGCCTCAAGGGTGGTGAAGCGGTCGGCGTGTGAGCCGGCGGCGTCGGTGAGCCGGACCCGGTAGTTGGCCGGTGGTGGGATGGGCCGGTAGCGGTGGAAGCCGACGGTGGCGGCGGTGAGGTCGTCGGTCAGGTGGATGTCTCCGCAGAACATGGCGTGTTCCACCCAGATCGCGACGACGTCGGTGAGCACCTTCTGGCGCTGCTCCGGGTCGGGCACAAGCCATGCGGCCAGCGGGCTGGGGTGCAGGGCGTCGGCGATCAGCGCGACGATTTCGTCCTTCTCCGTCGAGCGGGCGGCGTGGATATGCACAGCGTCTCCATCGGGTTGATGTCCTTCAGGGGTTGCCTGCGGTAGGTGACGGCGGCGAGGTCACCGCGGCGACGATGGCGGCGGTGGTGTTCCACACCGGTCGGTGGGCGCTGGTCGCCATCCGAGGGGCATGCCAGCTGGTCGGGCCGTCGGGCTAACCGTCGACATCTGTCTGCCCTCGTCTTGGCGTCCTGTCAGACCCCGGCGATCGTGTGCCTCTCTTGCGCCAATCCGGGGATTTGTCTCGGAAACTCGAGGTCGCGGCGTGGGACGGGAGAGGTGCGAGGGAGGCGGGTTGTGCCGGCCGCCTCCGGCACAACCCCCCCGTTTCACTCGCCGCCGCAGCCCCTCTGGCAGTACGTCAACGAGGTTCACGAATAGCTACGGACGCACGCAACTCCTGGTTCACAGTGTTCTAGTGCGGCGTCCACTGACGTTTACCGGGTCTTCGGTGGGAATTGTTTGTCCTCGCCGGTCGGGCGAGCGACTCCCCGCCACGGGGTGTTGGGACGGCCTCCGTGGGCGCCTGACCCTTCGTACAGTGCCTCCGTCCTGGTCTCTCCGTTGCCAAGCAGTTTGTCGACGTGCTCCTTGCCCGGCCCCATCCCACGCGCTTGGGTGACCGCCAAGTGCAGCGCGGTGTTGGCGGTGCGGTGCCGTTAAACGGGGCATAGGCATCGTTGAACCGGAACGGGGTGAGGCCGGCGGTCTCGCCGAGGATCATCGCCGCGCCGAGCAGTCCAAACCGGGGATCCGTGGAATGGGCTTCATGGCGCGGCAGATCCCCCCGATCGACGTCCACCGGCATTCGCCGCGGCGACGGCCCGTTCGGCGAGCTTGCGGCCCAGGTGGTCGACCGCGATCAGGGTGTGCGTGCGTTTTTGGGGTGGATTCCAACCACGGCCGTGCCAGTTCCTCGCCACTGCGGTGCGACTCTGCGAGCCGGGCGAGGGGGCATGCCTTGATCGAGCATCGGCAGCCCACGATCACGCCTTCCACGCCCGGCCCAGGGCCCGGCGGGGACGCACACCAGGAGAAGCCACCAGCCACACGGGCCCGGGCAAGGAAAAAACGAGCGACCATCGCCGGGCATCGATCAGTCTGGCATTGACACGAAGAATGCCCGCTTGAGGATGCCGGCGGGCGCAAAGTTCCGCTTCACGTATTGGCAAGAACCGGCCGAGATGACGGCCGCGTTCCGTGACGGTGGGACTGGAACCGGTGATCTGGCCAGCATCGATGCCTCCGGATCGTGCCCATCATCGACCGGATCAATATGTGATCATGCGGTGCGGGGGCCATGCCTATGCGTGACGCCGGCGGCAAGGTGCCTAGCCCTTGGCTGCGGTTTGAGAGGCGCAGGTGACCGGACGAACCTCCCTTCGCGGGTCGCCGGTGAGGCTGGGCCTACTTGCGGCGGCCTGCCGTCGCGCACTTGCCTCGCATCGACGACCGCAGTACCGGCTCGTTGTGGTGCTAGTGAATCGAACGGGAGAGGACTTGCACTGGGCACAGATCAGCCCCACCACCTCGGTCCGCTGTCGGCGCCGCTTGAGCAGCATGCCACCGCGGATGACCCCGGTGTCGCCGTTGACCAGCCCGTCGGCCAGGCAGGGCTCCTGCACGGGGCACGCGAGGCATATGTTTACCGCTCGCGTGCGGGCCGGTCCACTGTCGGTCCACCATTCGGTGTCCCAGTCGGCGCATGCGGCGTACCGCCACCAGCCGGCCCAGTTCGGCGTTGCTTGCTGACTCACGTCTGACCACCGTCTCTCACAGGAACGACCCATCCGGGTCGGCGCAACTCGTGGGCCCGCGGCCGCAGCCCCGTTGGCATGCGGCAGCCTCACTGTTAACTACGGACCGACGGCGACCGGGTTCATTCGCTGTGAGAAATGACGCGGTAGTGCGTCATTCGTCGTACGACGAGCCGGGTTGGTGCCGCATCCGGCGGCCATCATGCTGGGGACTGTCCCGCCCGCCAGGTCACGAAGTCTTCGCGGCTGGCCAGACTGAGCCTGCCAGGTCGTGATGGTCCCGCCCGCGGCCTGCCTCGGCCACAGACGACGTCGAACCAGCTGAGCAGCGGTTCTGTTCGGACGGCCAGCCACCCGATCCACGGGCAGCAGCTCCATCGCGCAAGTGCCCTGCCAAGCCGTCTCTGTCCCGGTCTTTCGTCATGATCGGGAGCGAGCCAACATCGACGACCGGCGGCCTTGCCGCCGGTGACAGTCGGGCGGGTGACGCGTGTGCCACACCATCGCACCCTCAACTGGCCCAGTCCGAGTCCCCTCCATCGAGGTCGCGAAGTTCATCTCCGCCTACTACAGAGAGCGACAGATCCCCAACGTCGCCGGTCGAATCGCCGATGTGCTCGACGAGGTCGCCACCACCGGCACCTACTGGCAGACACCGGGCGAGCTGACGTACGGCGCCAGGGTGGCGTGGCGGCAGTCCGTGCGGTGCATCGGCCGAGTCCGCTGGGCCGGTCTGAGGGTCCGTGACCGCCGCACCGTCACCACCACCGACAGCATCGCCAGCGAGCTGGCCGAGCACCTGCGCGTAGCCGACAACGGCGGCCGGGTCCAATCTGTCATCACAGTGTTCGCCCTCCGATCACCCTGCTGACAGGCCCACGAGCGCGAGTCTGGAACGACCAGCTGACCCGTACTGCGGGTGGCATCTGAACGATCAGGTGCTCGGCGATCCCGCCCAGGTGGGCATGACCAACGCCGCGCTGCGGCTCGGCTGGCGGCCCCCCGTCACCCCCGGCAGATTCGACCTGCTGCCCTGGGCGATCGAGACCGCCACCGAGGACCCTACGCTCGTCCACGTCTCTCGTGAGCTGGTGCGAGCAACCAGCTGGGACCACTGGCCGCGGGGCTCGGGCTGGACACCAGAGGAGTCCACCTTGTGGCGCGAGCACGCGGCCCTGGTGACCAACCAAGCTGTCCTGCACGATCTGGCCCGCACCGCCGCCGGTAACGTCGGCCGCACCACCGAGCATGGGCGGCGGTGGGATCCCCCCGGACCGCAGAGGTCGATGGTCAACGGCGGGGACCGGGACATGCCGCTCGGCGGGATCTACGTGGGCGTGGGCGTGACCATCCTGGACAGCGACGAGGGCTCGTGGCACGCGGTCGCCCACTCGGTGCGTAACCAGCCCCTGGACACGCCGCGTCCCAAGCGGGTGTTCAACCTGTCCGGCCAGGGTTTGGTTCTGCTGACCGACGGCACCGCGCTGCGCATGGTCCGCACCGACGCCTTGGCGATGACGGCATCACCAGCAACCGCAGCCTCGACTTTCGCCGCCGGCGGCCGTACAACCCGCACGCCGACCTCACCCAGCAGGGCGATCAGACGCTGCGCGCGGCGTGGGCGCGGCTCGGCGTGCTGCACCGCATCCTCGCCGGGCACCTGCTCGCCGGGCGGCCGGCATGAGCGCACTGGAGGAATCCAACGTTCTGGTCGACCTCGATGTCGATTTGCACGCCGCCAAGGGCGGAATGGGCCTTCCCGTCGGTCGACCTCGGAGGTATCTTGAGGCGACCAACGGTTGCTGCTTTTCCTGGCCTGGCTAAGCCGGAAGTTCACGCTTACCGTCGATGCGCTGAGCACGCGAGCTCCGTGCCAGTTGGACAGTCCGTCTCGGGCTATGGCATCGGGAGCTGGTGTCCGCTGACCGTTGGTCGTGGTACTGCAGAAGGTGGTGAGGTGACGATGGGGGACCGGCGGTCATGACCGGTCACCTTGGTGCGGCCCATCAACTGTGCGTGCCAATGCGACCCAAGCCGAGGGCCTATTGCTCTACGCAATACACCCCGGGCTCGGCTTAGTCGAGTGTCACCCAGTTCCCTGTTTGGCAGACGGGGAGGCCCCGATCCCGGCCGGATTTGAGCGAGAGGTTCATGGTCACTGCTTTCATGTTTCCTGGCGCGGGCTCCTATTTCTCGGCTCCCTTCGCGCGCTACTCGCCGGGACGGCGTATCGCCACGGAGGTCGCCGAGCGGATCGATGCTGTCAGTGTCGCTTATGGCTACTCGTCCGTGCTCTCGGAGTCGGAGCTAGAGTCGTGGGATCCGTTGAGTGAGTTGCGAACTTATCATCTCCAGCTTTGTTGTTGGCGAATTCTTGAAGAGGAACTTGGGCTCCGGGCCGACATAGTCGTCGGACACAGCCTTGGAGAGATAACATCCCTGGTCGTCGCAGGGGGGTTCACTGCCGAAGAGGGGACACGCCTTCTGTGTGAGCGGGCTCGCTCTCTCGAATCTTACGCGCAACCGACTGCGGCGACTGCAGCGTTCATGGTCTCCCCGGACGAAGCGGAGGAATTTGCTCGGCAGGAGAAGGATGTCGTCGTCGCCGCGACAAACAGCCCGACACAGGTGATTCTTTCCGGGCCGGCCGAGCAGGTGCGGCGCTTGCTGCGTATGGCCGATTCCCGCGGCATATCGGCGACGAGGCTGCGCATTGGCCCGTACCCACAGCATCATCCCTGTCTCGATTCCGTGTTGCAGCATTATCTGAAATCGCTGCATGGAATCGATCCGGGAGTCCTGCGGACGGCCGTGTATTCGACGATACTTGGGCGACGGCTTGCGCCGGATGACGACCTGCTCGCTGTAGTCGGAGCGCAGTTGGTGCACCCACTCGATTTCCCGCAGGCGGTGATAGGGCTCCGTAAGGCAGGGGTCGACCGGTTTGTGGAATGCGGCCTCAGGGACACCCTGTCTCGATTTGTCGTCGAAGTAGCAGGGGGCGACACCTGCGTGTTGACTCCATTTAGAACTCGCCCGACCGATGTCAATATCAAGAAATATCGTAAGGAGTAGTCATGCTGCCCGAAAACGACGCCCTCCTGCAGAGCCTGCAGAAGATGTACGCCACCGTACTGGAACTCCCCGACGAAGTGGTGACGCCAGATGTGGACTTGGAAGCGGAACTCGGTCTGGATTCCCTGCAGCACCGGCTCGTGCTGGCGCGCGCCGCGGAGTTGTGGGCAGTAGACACAGGAGCTTCCGAGTCTCCAGCGACGCTCACGCTTCGTTCCGTGGCCGATTTGCTGCAGCGCCTCGGCTCCACGTCTAAGGCATAAGCAGTGCCTGCCGAGCAGGTCTGCCTGGTTGGGGCAGGTGTGGTGATTCCCGGGTGTGAGGGACTCGAGGATCTATGGCAGCGAGCGCAGGACGGGCCACTCCTGTTTGGAAGACCTGACAGGTTCCGAGGGCATGAGGCGCTGGCCGTGGCGACCGAAGATGAGACCGGCCGGGTCCACGACCTCCGCTTCGGTGAGGTACGTGAGGCCCCCGAGGATGGGCATGGCGATCTCCAAGCTTCTTGGCTACGTCGCGCCTTGCGGCAGTGTCTCGCGGCGACGTCCGGGCATGTGACGAGGCCCGGGCTCTTTCTCGCCGCGTCCACCGACACCAGCTATGAGATCGACATGGCTCTCACCGCCGACATGCTCGCCGTCGGTGCGGCGAGACACCTGCCGGCTGATCCGGACGGCACCCGGGTCAGCGAGCGAATCCGGCACCAGTTGGCGCAGGCCGACCCGTGTGCCGGTTCGCGTCATGGTGAGTTTTTCCCGTATGAGCAAGCCCGGAGGGCGATCGGAGGTCTCCTGCCGCAGGACACCCCGATCCTGATCGTCGACAACATATGCCCGTCCTCGTTGTACTCCGTGGACCTCGGAGTCAAGCACCTGCTCGACGGTGCGGTGGACGTGGCGTTCTGCGGCGGGGTGAGTTCGCACGGACCACTACGACAGATCTATTTCTCAGAGATGGGAACGCTGTCGTCGTCAGGCGAGGTACGGGCGTTCGACTCGGCGGCGGACGGCACTGTCTTCTCAGAGGGCGCCGCACTCGTCACGCTCAAACGCCTCAGCGACGCGCTCCGCGACCACGACACGGTGCTCGCGGTTCTCGCCGGGTTCGGTGCTGCTTCCGACGGGAAGAGCAAGGCGATATTCGCGCCCAGCCAGGAGGGCCAGGTCCGGGCGATGATCCGGGCGAGGAGCGTCAACGACGTGCCCGGTGACCAGGTGGCGTGGGTATTGGGACATGGCACGGCTACCCACGTGGGTGACGCCACCGAATTGCGTTCCATCGCCGCCGCGCATCCTGGTGGCACTCCATGGGTGACCGGCAACAAGCCAATGCTCGGTCACAGCGGAATGGCGTGTGGGGCCGTTTCCCTTATCCAAGCAGCACTGGGGTTGCACCGCTCAACCATTCCCCGGCAGCCTAATCACACGACGTTGCCCGACTACGCTCGCTCGCTCTCGGTGCGGGTCCCTTCGGCGCCGGTGCGACTCGAGAAGTCGATGACGGACGGGCGGGCGCCGTTTGTTGGTGTCTTCGCCTGCGGCCTGGGGGGTATCAACGGATATCAGCTCCTGATCTCCCCGGACGCAGGTGAGTACAAGGTGCGGTCGTCGCCATCGTCGCTGTGTGACGAGCTGGTTCTCGTCCGCTGGAGCGCCCTGCTACCAGGACGGCCGGACGACGACGTCGTCGCTGCGCGGATGTCCGGGGGCGAGGCGGGTGCCGAGGCGTTTCGCTTCGAGCGTCCCTACCCGGTCCCGCCCTTCGAGAAGTCTCTGATACCACCCAAGGTGGCGGCTCAGTTGGACATGAGCCAACTGCTGGTGGTTGAGCTCGTGAACCGCCTCGGCGCATCGGAGCCCGGCCGGGGTTTGCTCTGGGACGGACTGGAAGAACGCACCGGCATCTTCGGCGCGCATTACGGTCTGACCCAATCGGCGGTCGACTCGACGCTACGGTGTTTGGGCAGCGGTATCGCTCGATCGCTGGACGGAGCGGATGCCCGGGCGGCGGCCGACTACTTGCGGGAACATCGATCGAGCACCAACCTGATCGGCCCCTACAGTCTGGTGGGACGTATGTCGTCCACCGCGCTCGGCTGGGTGGCGAACCGTCGAGACCTGCACGGGCCCACGATGATGGTTGACACCGGCCCGGCTTCCGGACTGGCGGTGTTGCACGCGGCAAGCTGCTACCTGCGACGCGGGGACATCGACCTCGCCCTTGTGATGGCGTGGAGCGCCGGCCCACTGGAGCAGAGTGCGCAATCGCTCGGGCTCTCCCCGCAGGAGGTCGCCGAAGGTGCCTATGCGGTCGCACTCGCGCGCCCCGAAACGGCCCGGGCACGGGGCTGGCCGGTGCTCGCGCGGGTGCGCACCGAACTTAGTGCGGATCCCGACGCGGCGAACTGGGGGGAGAAACCCAGCTATCTGGCTGGGGACGGACTGGCCGCTGTGCTGCGTTCCATCTTCGAAGGCAAGCTGCCCCATTGCTTCTCGAGCATGGCAGGGCCGACGATCAACGTACTCCCGCCGTCGTGAGGCGACTGAACCCAGGAGACTCGCGATGACACGGATGTACTCGCTTCAGCTCGTTGCCTGCCCTGCGGTGCCGGGGCTCGCGGAACGCGAATCGCTGCCACGAGGTGCGCTTGTGCTCACCGATGATTGGGATATCGCAAACCAGCTGTCCATCTCAGCTGACCCGAGCGTCGCTACCGTGGTCGTTCCAGCCGACGCGGCCACCTGGGAGGAGGATGCGATCGTTAAGCTCATGACCGTCGGGGAAAGAGTGCCCAGTCATATCCGCGTCATCACCTCGCTGCACTTGACCAGATGGCCGACGGCGCCCCAGCCACGGTTGCTCGCCTTGCAAGAAGCGGCCTTTCTGGCTGCCAAACAGTTGGCTCATTCGAACCCGCCGGATTCCTCATTGGCCGCTCTCGTCCTGGACCCCCTTAAGGGCGGGACACCTCATCCGCACGGGGCGCTGCTCACCGGCCTGATCAAGGCCATCGCCTGGGAGTTGCCGCATACCCACGTGCATGCCGTGGTGACCGACGCAGCCGCCCTGCCAACGGCACTGGCGCAGCTGCGTCGTGAGTCCGCCTGCGTCCGGGGCCTACCCGTAACCTACTACCGCGGGCAGTCAACGTCTGCCACCCGGCTGGAAGAACGGCTGCTGCCAGACAACGAGCCCACCGTCGGCGCACACGATGGTGCTCATCGGTGGTCGACCGGCGAAGGACCGGTCGTCCTCGCCGTGGGAGGGGCGCGCGGCATCACCGCCCGATGCCTCGAAGGCCTGCGCACGCGGCCCTCGGCGCTCTGGCTACTTGGCAGTACCGATCCGGAGACGATGGTGGAGCAGTCTCGCGAGATCGGTGAAACCACCAGCACAGAGTATGCGCGGAAACGCCGAGCAGCGGATCCCGAGGTCCACATAGCGCAGGTGCGGAGTTTTTACGACCGATGTCGTAAGTCCCGCGAGTCTCTGTCGCACCTCGCTGTCCTGCGGCAGCGGTTCGGTGCTACCCGAGTCCGCTATGTGGGTTGTGACGTCACAGATGAGATCGCTGTTCGCCGCGTCGCGGCAATGATCCGCAAAACGACACCTCTCCTCGGCCTGGTCATCAACGGTGCTGGAATCAGCGGGGCGCGCCGGTTGGCGGCCAAGGACCTGACGACCTTCCGGAAAGTGCGGGACACAAAAGTAGTCGGTTACCACAACCTCAAGGCGGCTTTCAGCGATCTCGCACCTGGCCTGTGGTGCAACTTCAGCTCCGTCGCGGGGGCGTTCGGCCTGGCCGGGGAAAGTGACTACGGTCCGGCCAATGATTTTCTGAACTCCGCAGCCCGATACGAGACCGCACATTCGGGGGCTGCTGAGTACTCCATCTGCTGGAGTCTGTGGGGTGAGTCAGGGCTCGGACCAAGAACCGGCTTCACGGAGTACACGGCGAGGGCGGGGCAACTCGGCCTGCTCGGCGACGCCGAAGGGCAACGCCTGTTCAACACCGAGGTGGAGGCTCATCGGTCGGAACGACGGGCAGTGCCGACGCCGTTGGGCAATGAGGAACTGCAAATGTTGTGTACGAAGTTCCCTGCGCTGGTGGACGCTACCCAGCCGACTCCCTATCTCGGGACTCCGTCGTGGCTGGACGGCGGGCAACTCGTCTGGGAACTCGACCTTGGTCGGTACGTGCACCTCTATGGGCACATCCGAGAATCACGGGCACTCGTGCCCGGAGCACTGGCACTGGAACTCGCGGCGGAGGCGGCCGGTTACCTCGTTGGCGCGGCGCCTGTGAGCACCTTCCGAAACATCCGCTTCCAAGCTCCGATCGCAGTAGACCCGCAGGTGGTCAGGTACGTGCTCACCGCTTCATACACCCCGGCTGGGTTCGACTGCGGCGTCGTCCAGGTCGGAATCCACTCGCGGGTTCTCGGCGGGAACCACGACCGGCGTGTCCAGCATTTCGGCGTTCTGATTCCGATTGGTGGCGTTGCCACGTCCGACCAATGCCACAACCTGCGGGTCGCGACGACTGCAAGGCGGGCATCCGCGACGATGTCGATGTCCGGGCTCTTCGACCACGTCCGAGATGTGCGGCTTAGCGCGCGAGTGACCTCGGCCCGGTGGGAGCCACCCCTTCCCGGGGGTAACGACGACGAGTTCTTCTCTCGACACCGAATTCCGTGGCTATTGGCGGACGCCTTGTTGCAAACGGCCTGTTCCACCGGAACACCGAACCGGTACGCGACGCCCCATTCAATCGAAGAACTGAGACTGCACACCACGGACAACGACTTCATGTTGTCGAAAGTGACGTATGGCGTTCAACTGCACGTCGACCACTCAGACGGGATTGCCGAAGGCGTCGCCTTCGAATCAGGAAATGGCGAGACGCTCCTTGCGATGAGCGGCCTCGCGGTCAGCGGACGAACGTGGCGAAGTGGTAAGGGTCATGAATAACCATCAGGACGTCCTGCTGCGCCTGTTCAGCCCCGAGGGGCGCGCGAATCCTTATCCCTTCTACAGCAACCTGATGGAGCGGGCTCCCGTCCTGCCAATCGGAAAAAATCTTGCGGTAGTCATGGGATTTCAGGAAAGCGTCGAGGTTTTGTTGAACACGCAACTGTTTCCGGTGCCCGATCGTGGCTATGCCGATCGCTCCTGGCCGGGCTGGCAGGCGCATCCATCAACGATGCTCCTCTACAACAGCCTACTCTTTCTCAATCCGCCGGAAAATCAGCCTGCTCGCCGAATCGTTTCTCGGTTCTTCAACCCCAGACGAGTTAAGCTGATGCGTCCGATGATTGAACGTCACGTTGCCGTGCACATCGACAGGCTTGTCGCCAGTGACGGCAGCGTTGACGCGACCCAATCGTTCACCGCCGTCCCGAACTCCGTGATGGGTGAGCTGCTCGACATCCCTCAGAACGATGTGAAGCAGTTGATGGCTTGGCTCGACATGTTCCTGGAACGCAATGAGCTGCATCCACCCGACAAGAGGCTCCCGGATGCTGATGAAGCCGCATCCCACCTGATCTCCTACGTCAGGAGACACTGCTCGGCGGGCGCGGCTGACGACGCTCGCCTAGCCGGATTGCTTGCCCGGGATGGTGCCTTCGACGAGCAGGACATCATCAGCAACCTGGTATTCGTGCTCAGCGCGGGTACGGTGACCACGAGTTCTCTTCTCGGCAGCGGAATGCTCCAGCTCGCAGGGGACAACGATCTGCTACGCCAGTTGCGTACGGACGACGCGTTGCTAAGGTCGTTCGTGCTCGAAACCCTGCGCCACGACCCGCCGATTCAGTACGGCGCCAGGGTCGCGGCCAAGGATACCGAGCTAGGCGGCCTGCCCATCGCCCGCGACAGCCTGATACTCGTGTGCTTGGGCGCACTCGGACGGGACCCCCGGCGATTCTCGAATCCGAGCGATTTCGTCGCGGACCGGTTCATCGCGCCAGGTGCAGATGCCAGAGACGTCTTGTCTTTTGGCCTCGGGACACATCGCTGCGCCGGATCCGAACTGGCCTTGGTCACAGCCGAGATTGCCTTCAGCCAACTCGCCCGGAGAGTCGAAGCGCTGGCCACGGTCAGCGCGCCGCAGCGGCAAAACCGCACGGTGGTCCGCAGATTCAGCAAGCTTGAGGTCCAAGTGTCCAGGGGCGCCCGCGGCGGATCAACAACGCCCTCAGGTTCGGTAGCCGCTGGCAGGGCTGGTGGCCATGGCGGCGCGGATCACGGAGGCCAGATCAACGTTGGGCGAGCTGAGATAGAAGTGGCCGCCCGGGTACGTACGAAGGTCGAAGGAGCCTGTGGTGTGCCGCCGCCACGCAACGGCCTCGTCCAGTAGGACCTCCGGGTCGCTGTCACCGATGTAGGCGTGGATCGGGGTGCTCAACGGCGGGGCGTGAGACGAGAGCCGATAGGCGTTGATGGCTTCATAGTCGTTGCGCATCGCCGGTAGGGCCGTGCGGAGTGCCTGACTGTTGTCGAGGAGTCGCCGGTCTGTACCGCCCAGCCGCTCCAACTCGGCGTAGACGTCCTCCTCATCGCGCAGCCGCACGACTTGTACGCGGTGGCGCGACGGCGGGCGACACCCGGAGACGAAAAGTCCCAGTGGAGTGTGGCCCCGCACCTCCAGGCGTCGTGCGACCTCGAAGGCGACCAGTCCACCCATACTATGGCCGAACAACGCGATGGGCCGGTCTAGGCACCGAGCCAGTTCGTCGGCCACCGCGTCGGCGAGTGCCTCGATCGTCTGGACACACGGCTCGCTGCGGCGGTCTCCCCGGCCGGGATACTGGACCGCGAGCACCTGGAGGCCATCGCTGAGGGCACGTGACATCGGCAGAAAGAAACTTGCCGATCCGCCGGCGTGTGGAAAGCAGACCAACTGACTCGCCAGCTGTGGACCCGGGCAGTAGTTCCGGAGCCAACCTCTGTCGCCGCTGCTCATGCAAGCCTCCGTAGTCACAATGCTCATTGCGGTTGACGATGGCGGAGTGAGCCGTCACCTCTCGGTGCGGCGCCGTCGTTGTCACGGTCGATCGCGGTGCGGGAACATGCCTTTGGTGGCTGAGCGGATCTGCCGGTTTGAAGATGATCTTCATGGTGTTGGGGCGGCCGATGTCGAGGTTGTCGGCGGCGAGGGCTTCGAAGATGGCGCGGGCGGGGTGGCGGGATGCGGTGAACACGATAGTCGTGGCGCCTCGATCTGGCGGATGGAGATGTCCCACCAGTAGCGGCCGCCTGATCTCGGGGGTGAACGGTGGTGGCAGACGTGTCGACCAGCGTTCGGCGAAGACAGTATGGTGCCAGGTCCGAGCCGATAAAAGATGACTGCTCGACCGGACGCTGATCTTGAATCAGCGCCACCTGCTGCAGGTACTACGCGAGTTCGAGATCCTCTACAACGAGCACCGGCCGTACCAGGGCATCGCCGACACCCGACCGGTCGCATCGATGCCGAACCGATCGCCGACCCGGACCGGCTCGCCTAACTGGATACCGGCGTGACCACCGCGGCGGAGCGCCTCACCGAGTACAAGCATGCCGTCCGGGCTGCCCGGATAACATCCTGCAGGCGATCCGACTCGCAGGTCGGCAGGTCACCGAACTGTTCGCCGTGGGGCTGGTCGTCGGAGTCGGTGGGCTTTGGTCCAAGCCCTTGTCCACGCCGACCGTCGCCTCGCCGCCCAGCCGCCGCGTCGGCCGCACCCCCGCCGAAGCGACACGGTCCGGGGCAACATTCGCCTATGTCGATCAGGCGTATACCTTGCAGGGCTGCTCCGCCTGGTGGCACATCACCAATGCCGACCCAACCGATGTACGCCGTGCCGCTTCGCTGGGCACGCCGACGTGAGCGCAGCCCACAACATCGCCACCCGCGGTGCTATGGATTGGGCGCCGTCATCCGCCGATCGTGGCCTGACCGATGCAGCCGACTTCGAGCAGGATCTGCAACCTCGCCCCCTTCAGGGCCGAGAAGCTGACGAGGATCTGTAGATCTGAAGAGGAATCCCATTACCGGGGTCAGCCTGGCGACGTACGGCCGGTAGGAGGCGGCCGGCGAGGATGCCGGTCGTCGCTGGGGTGGGGACGTCGGCGCGGGCGGTGAGGCCGGCCGAGCGACTCAAGCACCGGACCAGCGAGGCGACCGCAGGGCTGCCCAATCCTCGGGCTATTCGGGCCGCCGCTTCGGGGCGGTGCCCATGGCAGCGCGCAAGTAGCGGAGCGCGTGGTAGGTGCGCGACTTGACCGTCCCCTCCGGAATGCCGAGCACCACGGCCGCCTCGGCGGCCGACCGCTCGCGGCAGTAGATTTCGATGATCACGTTCCGGTGCTCTGGAGTCAGCCGAGCCATCGCCCGCTTGATGGTTTGAACGGCGAGCATCCGTTCGATGGCGTCATCGCCGGATGAGAGGAGCGTCATGTCGACCAGCCCGACTTCCTCCGGCCGAGCCCGCTTCGCTCGACCGGCGTCGATGGCCACTCTTCGGGCGACGGTGAGCAACCAGGGGCGGAGGGCTGCGATGTCCGCGTTCAACGCATCGATTTTGCGCCAGGCCCGCATCATCGTCTCCTGCAGCAGGTCCTCGGCCGCTTGGCGCTCGCCGAAGGTGAGCCGCAGGAGGAATGAGTAGACCGGCTTGGCGTGGGCGTCATACAGGGCTTGCATCCGCTCCTCGGCGGTTAGGTCCCCGACTGCGACGGTTCCGGTCGCAAGCGCCATGGCTGCCCTCCTCCATACCTGGTTCTCTCTTTGAGGCAAGGCTCGTTCGTTGTGCACTGAGAGACATCGGGCAGCTCACGTATGTTTGGGGTCACACCCGTACCGCACTGGATCGCTGGCGCGGGGGTGCTACATCCGGTCGAGCAGGTCCGCTCGCCCGGTCACGCCGCCGTTTCCGGGCGGCCCGCTGTCCCTGGACGTGATCGCCGAGGTCCCGGTCGCGGCCTGGCCCCCGGCTGATGAACCGGATCCGGGTCGGGTGGCTGGGGTGATGTGGGTGCATCCATCCGTAACCGGTGGCCGGCCCCGGCCGTGCGGGGTTCCTGGTGAGGGCGGTCGCCGCCGCTGCGCGGGCGCTGCGGCGGCGGGCAGCAGGCGTCACCGTCGTGAGCGATGGGGCGAACCCGCCGCCCTGGTGGGCATCAGGCTGGTCCGGTCGTACGACGACTTGGCCGACAATCGGTCACCGGGACCGGTCGAGGTCATCTTCGTGAACGCGGCCCATCACTCCGACCTGCCGGTGATACGCCGCGCGATCTCGTGGGCGAGCACGCCCATCGTTGTGCTCGTCGGAACGGCCCAGGACGGGCTCGCTGGTCCATGGACATCACGACGGGAGCCGAAAGCCTGGCGAGGGTGGATCAGTCGGCGGACGACCGGCAAAACCATTTATGGCTGAACCGTCCGCGGCGACGGCGCGTAAATCTGACCGAGGAAAGCCAGCACGTGTCAACGGCCAGAAAGAGATCGAATGAGCCAGCCCGAGCGCTCGGATGACCCGTTCAAGCTGGCGCTCGGCGTCTTCGCGTTGGACGCTCTGCCCGACGACGAGGATCGGGCCATAGAAGCTCATGTCGCGCGATGCCGACGGTGCCGCGCGGAGTACGACGGGTTCCGGGAGGTGCTTGCTGGCTTGGCCTTGCTCTCCGAGGACGACATACGCCAACTTGGTGGCGAGTAGACAGCGCCGTGCTGGGTGGCGCGCCGCTACGCCGGCTCATTTCCGATGAATCCCCGGTCCAGCGGCGCCGCCTCCAACGAGCGTGGCGGGTAGAAGGTCCGGGACTCGATGGCGGTTAGCGTTCGCCGACCGCCATGGCCGGCGGGCGAGCGTCAGGTCCGGTCCATCCGTCCGGTGCGGACCACCAGCGGGCAGCTGCCGGGTGACGTACCTGATGCCTGCGTCCGAATCTTGGCGACCAGCGTCAGCGGGGGTCCCCGTTGCGCTGGTGGTCGTCTTATCGTGGCGGCATGGGTTCACCTGCCTCGGCGTTGGTTGGTCGGGATGTCGAGTTGACGGTCTTGCGCGAGCTGATTGTGGGGGTGACCGAGGGCCGAGGCGGGATGGTGTGGCTGGACGGCGAACCTGGGATCGGGAAGTCGGCCCTGATCTCAACGGCGATAGCTGACGCGGCGCGGTTGGGGTGTGCGGTGTACGGCGGGTCTGCGCCCGAGTTGCTGCCGCCGTTTCCGTTGCAGGTGCTGCTGGACGCGCTGCGCGTCGGGCGGGATTCGGTGGATCCGTTGCGGGCGCCGTTGGCGGGATTGTTGCGGGGGGAGGGAAGGTCGGAGCTGCTGACGCCGCGGGATGTGGCGGCGTTGTTGGCCGAGCAGGTCCTTGCGTTGGTGGACCGGTTGTGTTCGGTGACGCCGGTGGTGCTGGTGCTCGACGACGCGCAGTGGGCGGACGAGGCGAGCCTGTCGGTGTGGTCGCGGTTGGGTCGGGCCGCCGCCCAGGTGCCGTTGCTGCTGGTGACGGCGTGCCGGCCGCTGCCACGTCGGCCGGAGGTGGCCGCAACGCGGCGGGACCTCGTGGAGCGTGGGGCGACGGTGCTGCCGCTGGGAGCCTTGTCGGCACCTCAGGTGATCGAGGTGGTCGGCGAATTGGTGGGCGCGGTGCCGAGCGGGGCCTTGGGTGAACTGGCGGGGCAGGCGGGGGGAAATCCGCTTTATGCCCGCGAGGCGGTCGACGCGTTGGTCCGGGAGTCGCGGATCACTGTGGTGGCGGGAGTGGCGGAGTTGACGGGTGCGGGGGAGTGGCCGGGGTCGTTGCCGGAGGCGATCGGGCGGCGACTGGGCTTCTTGCCGGAGCGGACCCGGTCGGTGCTGGGGCTGGCGGCGGTGTTGGGCTGCGCGTTCACGGTCGATGACCTGGGGGTGGTCTCCGGGCAGCCGGCGACCGCGTTGATGGTCGGGGTGGATGAGGCGGTGGCGGGCGGGGTGTTGGCGGCGTCGGGGGATCGGCTGGTGTTCCGGCACGGGCTGATCCGGCAGGCGCTGTACGAGGCGATGCCGGCGAGCCTGCGGGCGGCGTTGCATCGGCAGGCGGCTCGGGCGCTGGCCGGCGCGGGGGCGCCGGTGGAGCGGGTGGCCGAGCAGTTGCTCGCCGGACCGGCGGCGGCCGACGAGTGGATGGTCGATTGGGTGGCCCGGGAAGCCGCGGCGTTGACCTACCGGGCGCCGCGAGTGGCCGTCGAGTTGTTGACCCGGGTCCGCGGCGCGGTTGACGACGATCCGCGCCGGGAACGGCTGGATGCCGACCTGACGGTCGCGCTGTCACAGCTAGGGGACAACGAGCAGGTCGAGCGGCTGGCGCGTCCGGTGCTGGCCTTCAGCCGCGACCCCGTGGTGGCCGCTCGGGTGGCCTGGACACTTGGGTACGCGCTGATGCGCATGGGGCGGTACGAGCAGGCCGTTGAGGCCGCCGAGCACACGCTGGAGCGGCCGGAACTTCCGGCGATCTGGGCCGCCCGGCTGTACGCGCTGCGCGCCCTTGCGCTCATCGGCGTCGGGCGTTTCGATGAGGCGCGGGCGGCCGCCGCGCGAGCGGAGGCCGAGGGGCGCCAGGCCGGTGACCGGCTGGCGGTCGGATACGCCCTGCACACCCTGGCCCTGATCGAGCACAACCAGCGGCGGGACGTGGCGGCGCAGGTGGCGCTCATTGATCGCGCGTTGGCGGTGTTGGGGGACGAGCCCTCGGTCGCCGACCTGCGGCTGCTATTGATGATCAACCGGGCGGGTGGCCTGGACAACCTGGGACGGCCCGCCGAGGCCGACCACGCTTTCGGCCAGGCCACGGTGTTCGCCGAACGTGCCGGCACTCCGCCCCGGCTGGGGCATCTGCGGGCGAAGATCGCAGACTACAGCTTCTACCGGGGGCGGTGGGACGAGGCGCTGGCGGAGTTGCAAGCTGCCGCCGACCTCCCGGTCGACATGACGTATCGGCTGGCCGGCCGCGGGGTGCGGGCGTTGATCGCGGTTCACCGCGACGACCTGCCGGCGGCCGAGCGGGAGTTCTTCGGCGTCGAGGAGCTGACAAGCCCCGGGAACGGCTTGCGCTTGTACGCCGACCTCCTGCTGGTTGCCTGGGCGTTGGCGGCCGAGCGCGAGGGTCGGTCCGCCGAGGCGCTGGCTCGCCTTCTGGCCGTGTTCGATCCCGAGGGGGACCGGGAGTTCCCGCAACTGACCCCGGATACGCCGATGTGGTTGGCCGAGGTGGTCCGCCTCGCGCTGGTCTGCGGCGACCGTGCCACCGCCACCGCCGCAGCCCGGGCAAACGCCGCCGCCCAAGGGCAGGCGTCTCCCGCCACCACCGCTGCGGCCGGATACTGCGCGGGCCTGCTGGCGGCCGACCCCGCCGGCATCCTCGCCGCCGCCGATACCTTCCATCGCATCGGCTATCCCCTGTTCGGGGCGCAAGCACTGGAGAACGCTGCCGTGCTGTACGCCGAACGCGGCGACCAGCTTGCCGCGCGGGCCACGTACGCGCGGGCGGTCGAGGTCTACACGTCGCTCGACGCGGCCTGGGACATCATGCGCGCTGACGCCCGCCTACGGCCGCACGGGATCCGCCGCGGGCGCCGCGGACCGCGCCGCCGGCCCACCACCGGCCGGGAAGCCCTCACCGCCACGGAACGGAAAATCGCCGACCTCGTCACGGCGGGACAGTCGAACCCGGACATTGCGGCCCAACTGTTCCTGTCCCGCCGCACCGTGGAAACCCACGTCTCCCACATCCTGGCGAAGCTCGGGGCACATTCGCGCGTCGACATCGCTCGTGAGCTGGCAACTTCGCAGTAGGACACCTCAAGCGACGTCCATAGCGTCAAGCGGAGGGCGGGCGCCGGCAGCGTCAACGTGATCTCGAACGAGTCCGGCGCTCCAGGCAGCTACGGTTCAGTTACCGCTGACTCCACGTGGGAAACGCAGGCGCTGTGGCCGGCGCGCACCAGCCCAACCGGCACGAACCCCTGCTGGAACTGTCCGGCTGGCAGGCCGGCATGCCGGTCATCGTCCGCAGGGCGCGTCCGTGCCCAGGCGCGCAACTGTCGCTGTGCAAGCCATCACGGGACCTCGCCATCAATCAGGCACAAGCATCGATAGAAATGATGCAGTGCGATGGGTCAGGCAGATCCGCCAAATCCGTGAACGACCGAGATTAGTCCACAGCCGGCTTTCGGCCTACGCCGCCGAGGATCCAGACCTCCTCCGGACTGATGTCGTTCTCGGTGTCGGGCCGCCATTCGGAAACGAACACCAGGCCGGGGTCGACGAGGTCTACGCCGTCGAAGAAGCGCTCGACTTGACTACGCGTGCGGTGTGTGGACGGATATTTGGTGTTCTTGTAGACCTCTGCGGCGCCACCAGCATTGTCCGGCCTGGGATCGGCGGTGGCGTGATTAATGACAAGGTAGCTACCCGGGGCCATAGCGTCGCGCAGGTGGGCGACGATCGCGTACGGGTCAGCTTCGTCGTCGATGAAGTGCAGGACGGCCACAAGCAGGATGGCCACTGGCTGGTCGAAGTCAATCTGTGCCCGGACGTCGGGGTGGTTGAGGATGGCATCCGGGTCGCGCAGGTCCGCCGTGATCACGCTCGTGGTCTTGGCTTCGGTGATCTTGAGGGCGCGCGACCGAGCCAGCACCTTCGGATCATTGTCGACGTAGATCACGCGTGCGTCTGGCGCCTCAGCTTGGGCGATCTCGTGGACGCTGCCTTGGGTGGGCAGGCCGCTGCCGATGTCGAGGAATTGGCGAATGCCCGCGTCGCGGGCTAGAAATCGCACTGCGCGCTGGATGAACGCACGGTTCTCCCGTGCCATGAGGATCACCTCGGGAGCCGCTGCGAGTACCTTGTTAGCGGCTCGGCGATCGGCTGCGGAGTTGTTCTTGCCGCCCAAATAGTAGTCGTACATGCCGGCGGCAGTGGGGACGGAGGGGTCGAAGCCGCCCGACTGGGCTGAGCTGTCCGTGGTCACCTGTCTCCGAATCCTTCCTGAAGAGCGTTCACATGGTGCCGCGTCAGGCAACGTGGCCCTGTTGACTACCGCGCCGTCGGGATCAGCATCCGCATGGCGCGGTAGTCAACAGGGCGAACGTCCCCTGATGCGGTACAAGCTAGACTGCGCGCGCTACGCAGATTCTGGCGTCGAGGCGGGGGCCGGCTTCGTAGAGCATGTATGAGACGCCGCCGTCGGTGCCGAATGCCGGGGCTGCGACGCGGCCGTTGTCTGATGCGATCGGCCGGTGAAATACTCCGAGGTGGACTTCCCGGTCGAAGTTGTTGCCAACTTCCGTGAGGTACATGTTGCCGCTGTTGCCGTGGTAGGCGAGGTACGCGGTGCCGTTGCGCTTCAGCAGGTGTGCTCCGGAAATGTCGGTGAGTCCGTCGCCGGATGGTGAGACCAGCGGGTTCGGGTCGAACTGCCAGCCGCTCCAACCGTTCGGCGACCAGCCCCAGAAGATCTTGCGGGCGCCTGTGTGCAGGCCCATGAACACCATGACGTAGCGGTTGCCCTTGCCGGATACCGAGTGCTCGAAGACCCGCGCGTAGGAGGTCTCGGTCGTGTTGGGCACGAGCCTGGTAGACAGGATCGGCGTCTCGTCGGTGAAGTGGATGCCGTCGGTTGAGCGGGCGACGCGGGTGGTGTAGTTCTCGCCGTGGAAGTACAGGTAGAACTGGGCGGTCGGGGCGTCCCAGACGACGTGTGGTGATGACACGTGGCTGACGGTGGTGGTGGGTAGATACCGGTCGATGATGGGGTTGTTGGGGTATTCGGTGTAGGGGCCTTCGAGCCGGTCGGCGTAGGCGAGGCAGATCCCGCCGGGCGCGTCGTGCGGCGCGTAGTAGAGGTAGTAGCGGCCGAGGTAGCCGCTGATCTTGTCGTAGACGCCGCGCACGCACGGGAAGATGAACTCGCCGGTCGGGTTGTAACGCAGCGGCCCGGCGAACGCGTCGCGTACGTATTGGTAGTTGGGGAAGCCGGCTGGTGCGGCGAGCGCCGGTGTGGGTGTGGCGGCAAGGCCGGCGCCGGTGATCGCGACGCCGGCGGCCGCTGTACCACGCAGCAGCGTGCGGCGGGAGATGGAGCCTTCAGGGGTATGCGTCATCGCGCTTCTTCCGTTCGTGAGGCGGGCCGACCGGGGCAGTGGGAGCGGAACCGGCCGTGACGAGTCAGCGGATATAACTCACTTCGCCGAGCGGCCGTACGGTGTGGACGCTCGCCGCGGAACAGGTTTGTTGATTGTCGAGTCTGCTCGCGCCGTCACAGCGGCGTCAAGATGCTAATACGAATTAGCGAGGCAGGTGCGTTGTCACAAAGTGATCATCCAGCGGTTATGAGCGTGATGTAGCTCGTTGATGATTCGGTCGTTGCCGCGTTCGGTCCGAGCGTGACACGTCCTGCGGACATCTTCTTGGTGAACACGACGAGGTAGCCCTGGTCCTTGTCCGTGGTCTTGATGGTCATGTCAGTGCGTTTGAAGCCCTGCTGGTTCAGCCACGCCGGCCACCAGTTGTCCATCTCTGGTGCTCCGCGTCTGTCGAAGGCGACGTACCCGGTGGCGCCGTGTGCGAGGTCGAAGACCAGGTAGTCCGCCGGGGCGCCTAGTCGCTTGTCGTTGCTGGCGCCGGGGATCAGCACTGCTCCGGTGAGCGGGTCGGGAAGGCTGGCGATGGTGAACCCCCGGTCGACGTAGTGTTTGGCGCCTTGTTTCGCGAGGCGAACCGCTGCCAGCTTCGACGGTGTGCGCACCTGGACGTCCTGTGGTGTGATCACCACCCGGTCGGGCTGGCCGCTCGGGGCCTTGGTCCCGGGTGTTGCGCTGGGCTTCTGGTTGCTCGGGGTCTTGGTCGCGGCCGTTGCGCTGGGCTTCGGCGGCTGGTTGCTCGGAGTCTTGGTCTCAGGCGTTGCGCTGGGTAGCTGAGGCTGGTCGCTCGGGGCGTTGGTCCCGGAGTTTGCGCTGCGCGTCTGCGGCTGGTCGCTCGGGGCGTCCCCGAACGCGAAGGCTACGCCCAGCAGGCTGAAGGACACGATCAGCGCGACGACAAAGCGCGCGTCCGTGAGCCGTGACCACCGCCGCCGTGTCGGTGGCGGCTCGGTTGCCTGGCCGGTGTCTCCAGCAGGGCCGCTAACCGGGTGTACCGGCTTGGGTGGCGGCTGCGCCCGGTGCTTCGCGCCGCGCCCCAGCTTGGGTGCCGCCGTGCTCACGGCTGCGGCGGCCGGCGCGCCGCCGGTGATCGCCCGGGCCCACCACGGCAGCGTCTCCCGCGAGGAGCGCAAGCACATCGAGGAGGCGCTCAAGTCCGGGCAGCTCCCGGCCGTGGTCGCCACCTCCAGCCTGGAGCTGGGCATCGACATGGGCGCGGTCGACCTGGTCGTGCAGATCGAGGCCCCGCCGAGCGTCGCCGCCGGCCTGCAACGGGTCGGCCGGGCCGGGCACCAGGTCGGCGCGGTCTCCCGGGGCGTGGTCTTCCCGAAGCACCGCGGCGACCTGCTCTCCTGCACCGTGGTCGCCGAGCGGATGGGCACGGGCGCCATCGAGGAGCTGCACTACCCGCGCAACCCACTGGACGTGCTGGCCCAGCAGATCGTGGCGATGGTGGCCCTGGAGCCGTGGCGGCTCGGCGACCTCGCCGTGCTGGTCCGCCGCGCGGCTCCCTTCGCCGAGCTGCCCGACTCGGCGCTGCACGCGGTGCTCGACATGCTCTCCGGGCGCTACCCGTCGACCGCCTTCGCCGAGCTGCGGCCCCGACTGGTGTGGGACCGGGCGGCCGACGTGCTCACCGGCCGGCCCGGCGCGCAGCGGCTCGCCGTGACCAGCGGCGGCACCATCCCCGACCGGGGCCTGTTCGGGGTCTTCCTGGCCGGCGCCGAGCGGGCCGCCCGGGTCGGCGAGCTGGACGAGGAGATGGTCTACGAGTCCCGGGTCGGCGACGTCTTCCTGCTCGGCTCGTCGTCCTGGCGGATCGAGGAGATCACCCCCGACCGGGTGCTGGTCTCCCCCGCCCCCGGCCAGGCCGCCCGGATGCCGTTCTGGAAGGGCGACCAGCTCGGTCGCCCGGTCGAGCTGGGCCGGGCCATCGGCGCCCGGATCCGGGCGCTGCTGCGCCAGTCCGACGCCGACGCCGTGGCCGCGCTGCGGGCCGGCGGGCTGGACGACTGGGCCGCCGGCAACCTCATGAGCTACCTGCGCGAGCAGAAGGAGGCCACCCGGTCGCTGCCCGACGACCGCACGGTGGTGGTCGAGCGGTTCCGCGACGAGCTGGGCGACTGGCGGCTCGCCGTGCACTCGGTGCTCGGCGCCCGGGTCAACGGCCCGTGGGCGCTCGCCATCGGCCGCCGGCTCGCCGAGCGCTACGGGGTGGACGCCCAGGTCATGCCCTCCGACGACGGCATCGTGGTCCGGCTGCCCGACACGGCCGAGGAGCCGCCCGGCGCCGACGTGGTGGTCTTCGACCCCGAGGAGATCGCCCAGCTGGTCGAGGAGTCCGTGGGCACCTCGGCGCTGTTCGCCGCCCGGTTCCGCGAGTGCGCGGCCCGGTCCCTGCTGCTGCCCCGCCGCGATCCGCGCCGCCGGCAGCCGCTCTGGCAGCAGCGCCAGCGCGCCGCCCAGCTCCTCGACGTGGCCCGCGAGTACGCCGACTTCCCGGTCACCCTGGAGGCCGCCCGGGAGTGCCTCCAGGACGTCTTCGACCAGCCCGCGCTGGCCCAGCTGATGCGCGACCTCGGCGCCCGCAAGGTCCGCCTGGTCGAGGTGGAGTCCGAGCGCCCGTCGCCGTTCGCCCGCTCGCTGCTCTTCGGCTACGTCGGCGCGTTCCTCTACGAGGGCGACGCGCCGCTGGCCGAGCGGCGGGCCGCCGCCCTGGCCCTCGACTCCGGGCTCCTCGGCGAACTGCTCGGCCGGGTCGACCTGCGGGAACTGCTCGACCCCGCGGTGCTGGCCGAGACCGAACGGCAACTGCGCTGGCGCACCGAGCAGCGCCGCCCCCGCGACGCGGAGGACGTGGTCGAGCTGCTCCGGGTGGTCGGCGACCTGAGCGACGCCGAGCTGGCCGAGCGGGGCGCACCGGCCGGGTGGCTGGGCGAGCTGGAGGCGGCCCGGCGGGTGCTGCGGGTGCGGGTCGCCGGCGAGGACCGCTGGGTGGTCGTCGAGGACGCCGCCCGGCTGCGCGACGCGCTCGGCGTGGCGCTGCCCGTCGGCGTCGCCGAGGCCTACCTCGCACCGGTGGCCGACCCGCTCGGCGACCTCGTGGCCCGCTACGCCCGCACCCACGGCCCGTTCGCGGCGGCCACCTGCGCCGCCCGGTTCGGGCTCGGAGTGTTCGTCGTCGAGCAGGCGCTGCGCCGGCTCGCCGCCACCGGGCGGGTGGTCTCCGGCGAGTTCGCCCCCGACAGCGTCGGCACCCAGTGGTGCGACGCCGAGGTGCTGCGGCTGCTGCGCCGCCGCTCGCTCGCCGCGCTGCGCCGGGAGATCGAGCCGGTGCCGCCCCGCGCGCTCGCCGCGTTCCTGCCCCGCTGGCAGCAGGTCGGCTCGTCGGCCCGCGGCGTCGAGGCGGTCGCCGCCACCGTCGAGCAGTTGCAGGGGGTAGCCGTGCCGGCGTCCGCGCTGGAACGCCTCGTGCTGCCCGCCCGCATCGCCGACTACTCCCCCGCCCAGCTCGACGAGCTCTGCGCCAGCGGCGAGGTGGTGTGGGCCGGGTCCGGGGCGATCTCCGGCGGCGACGGCTGGGTCACCCTGGCGTACGCCGACGTCGCGCCGCTGCTGCTGGCCCCGCCGGACGAGGCGCTGGCCGTCACCCCGCTGCACGAGGCGGTGCTCGACGCGCTCGCCGACGGGCAGGCACTCTTCTTCCGGTTGCTCTCCGACCGGGTCGGCTCCACCGACGACACCGCCCTGGCCGCGGCGGTGTGGGACCTGGTCTGGGCCGGTCACCTCACCAACGACACCCTCGCACCGCTGCGGGCGGCGCTCGGCGGCGGCGGGGCGCACCGGTCCCGGCCGACCGCCCCGCGCACCCGCTACCGCCGCCCCGGCCGGGTGGCGCTG